>JAJZZI010000060.1 GCA_021797635.1 Bacillota bacterium
GGTCAAAGCGGTGGTCCCCCGGGGCAAGTACACCGGAACCCATACGGGGCGTGTCTTGGTGCGAGCGTCCGGCTCGTTTGACATTTCCGCCGATGGACAGCGGATTGCTCAGGGCATTGCGTACAAACATTGTCGCATTCTGCAACGCAACGGAGGATGGCAGTATGAACAAAAACCCATTTCCGCCTAACGGCGGAAGCCCGCTTTCCTCCCCACGGCTAAAGCCGGGGGCTTCTCGCGGGTATTCGGTGATTATCCACCTCGAGCAGATTGCTCCCGAAGACTTGCCCTTAGAGTTGGCGATATCGGCCGTGACAATGGCCGAACTCGGTGCTGGTCCCCATGCGACATCGGATCCCATAGAGCGTGCAAGACGCCAGGACCGGTTGCAGAGGACCGAAGCAACATTTGATCCTCTTCCCGTCGATTCCACCGTCGCCCGAGCTTACGGGCAACTTTACGCCACCGTCATGGCCAGTGGGCGAAAAACCCGAGGCCGCCGCGCTTTTGATTTACTGATTGCCGCTACCGCGTTGGCGGCACAACTCCCCTTGTACACTAGCAATCCGGATGATTTTAGCGACCTGGTGTCTCTGATCGACGTAATTGCAGTGTCTCCGTAAGGGCCACGGCCCTGGCTTGACGGATTTAAGTGTGCGCTTGTCGTTCGGGTCCACACTGAACAATGCGTGAAACGACATCGGTGGTCCTTGCAAAGCTCGACGGGCAAGGGCATATCTACAGCGCACTGGTTGCATGTGGGTATCCTGATTTGAGGTAACTATATATTTGGCAATAGTAGTTACACTCTGAGCTTTATCCGGGAAGATGACGCGCGGACAGAGGAAAAAATCTGGCGTCCTCAACGCCGCCGCCTGCTGACCCCAGCCGACATCTTGCGGGGTCTGGTGGGTGACTACCGCGGCCACGGTTTGCTCTTGCTCGGCGGTCAGACGATGCGGCGTTCCGGGAGAAGGCCGAGGTTTCAAGGCCGCCAGGCCCCCGCGGCGGTGGGCCTGGACGTAATGCGATACGGTGGCGAGGGAGCGACCGATAATCGCGCTGACTTCCGCAAGTGGTAGCCTTTGAATACCAGCGCAACCGCTTGATAACGTTGGAACATCCACCGGTTGGGCGCGCACTTCATGGCGGCTTGCAGCAGAGCTAAATTCTTCTTGCGGAAATTCTCGAGCGCCGGCGGGACCAGGACCGGCGGCGGAACCGCCGCAAAGGCGAGTAATTGGCCTGCGGCAAACACCAAGAAGACTTCGAGACGATTCCGCCTCCTGATCATTTGGCCAGGAGGGCTATTTTTTGCCGAGTCTATAGCTCCGATTGGGGACAAACGGGCCTCCCAAAAGTGTCCGAAAGGGGGAGTTGTCAAGCCCCATCCAATCGGCTATAACGGACATGGGTGTTAGGCATCCCAGTCGGCATGATGATTGGGTCAGGTGGTGGTAATAGGCCCTAGCTCTATGTAGCGTAACGTACAAAGAATTTCACGCGGTCACAGCACGGTAGCGAGTGTCACCCATTTCTGTTTTGTGCTACGGCGGCCGACCTGAAACTTAGGTTTGCTCTGTCCGGGTTGCTACAATGTGCGACGCGGAGGGGCGCGTAGATAAAAGGAGTCGTTCGTTTATGCCAAATCCTCAAGCGATTAATATGATGTTGTTGTCCAACGACTACGCGAAAATTCAAGCGGTGGCCATGCTGACGGCCGTAGGATCTTCGTATGGCAAGTCAATCAAAATTTTTGTCAGCATGGAGGCCCTCCCTGCTTTTCATAAAGATGCCGCCATAGCCTCGACCATTGCTAAAGGGCCAGTGGCCCGTAAGATCGTTGAGTCGGGGGGGGCGACCAGCTTTCTCGATTTATTCCGACAAGGCAAGGAATTGGGAGACGTGAAGGTCTACGCCTGCTCCATGGTCATGGATTTGTACCATTGGTCTCTGGACGACATGGTGGACATCTTTGATGACACCTTGGGAGTGGCCGCGTTCTTGGGCATGGTGGAAGGCGAAACAACTTTCCCAATGTGAAGAACCTCGCTAAAATGATTGGGAGGACGAGCGTGCTATGGCAGACTCGGTGAAGATTGTGGATGGGCGGAATTCTTTTTGCCCTGGGCCCTTGATGGAGTTGATTAAAGGCATTCGGCAGGAACCGGTGGGGACAGTTTTTGAAGTTTGGTCGTCGGATGCGGGATCGGCGAAAGACATTCCGGAATGGGTTAGACGGGCGGGACACGAATTAATTAGCAACACACAAGATGGGGATGTTTTCAAGATTCAAGTGAAGAAATTGAAGTGAAGGCGAACGGTTACCATCCATCGGTGGAACGAGGAGGTGTTGAGCGCTGAAAAACGTGGTGATTTTAGGTGGTGGCGTAGGAGGAACGATTGTCGCCAACCAAGTGGCCCGACAAATGAGTGACGACTTAAAAAAGGGTACTCTCGGGGTTACCGTTATCACCGATTCGGAACAACACGTATATCAACCGATGTTTTTATATCTGGCTTTTGATCAGGTGGTTCCGAGTGAAGCCAAAAAACCGGAACGGGGCCTTCTTCATCGCTACGTGAAGATGGTGGTGGGAGCCGCCGATCATGTCGATCAGGACCAGAAGACCGTGGTGATGACCGACGGAACCAGCGTTCCCTACGATTATCTGGTGATTGCCACGGGAAGCCGGCCTGCGCCCGAGCAAGTGGCGGGGCTACCGGAAGGAGGGCACCTCTTTTACACCGAGGAAGGCGCGTTAAGATTGCGTCAGGCTCTACACGACTTTGAGGGCGGACGGGTTGTCATCACGGTGGGAGTACCTCACAAATGTCCTGTAGCGCCTTTGGAATTCACCCTGATGCTCAAGGCTTGGCTGGAAGCCAAAGGACTAGGTCAGAAGACGGAGATTGTGTATACGTATCCCATCGGACGTATTCATTCGTTAGAACCCGTAGCGCAGTGGGCTGCGCCGGTATTTGACGATCAAAAAATTGAGTCCCATATCTTCTTTAATCCCGAACAGGTAGACCCAGAACACAAGACCATTACGAGTTTAGAAGGCGAAACCCTCGACTATGACTTGTTAGTCGCGGTTCCCCCGCATACAGGCCAAGACGTGATTGGGCGGTCGAAACTTGGCGATGCTGGACAATGGGTACCCACGGATCGTGCGTCACTACGCATGAAGGGATCTGATGATATCTTTGTGCTGGGAGATGCCACGGATCTGCCGATAAGTAAAGCTGGATCTACCGCCCACTTCGAAGCGGATGTAGTCGCCGCGAACTTGGTAAGCCTGCTGAATGGCGGATTGGGTTCCGTACGGTATGACGGCAAAGTATTTTGCTTTATTGAAACGGGATTGACGAAAGCCACGTACATCACCTTTGATTATCTCAATCCCCCGAAACCCTCGGAACCCACGGAAATGATCCACATGTTCAAGATGGCTTATAACCGTTTATATTGGCTGACCCCTGCGGGCTTACTGTGAAGGAACGGAGCAATGGAGGCAGCATAATGGCGACGATTGAGGTATCTCAGGAACGACTGCGTGAATGGACAGAGATGCTGGTGGCTCTGAAGCAGTCGGTAGAACCCGCAGCGGCTGAACAAGTCGATGCACTCCTCGCATCCGTTAAATCTGAACTGAGTGCATACCATGATGCTCGCCAAACGGCAGCCGATTCGGCGTTGTACCAGCTAGTCCAGTGGAGGAAAGATGGCACGTGGGATGCACTGACCGAATTCGCGGGGCTGTTGACGAGCGTAAAAAGCTCGGCTACTGCCGCTATGGCAGAACGGATGGGGACCTTGGTGTCGACCACCGGAGACTTGGTGGCGCGACTCACGGAATCCGATACAACCCAGTTCCTCACGTATGTTTTTGAAAACCACGAGGTCGTGCGAGGCCTCTTGGACCAATTGGTGACGTGGCAATCCGATGGAACGTGGCAGTCTTTGACGGACATGGCTGGATTAGTGAACGCCGCCAAACAGTCTTTCAGCGTTGCGACGGCCAGTCGCCTGGCTACTCTGACGGGAGAAGGATTGCTAATCTTGAGGAGATTCCTTGATTCTGGGGCGTTGCCTGGGAGTTTGGCAATTTTGGAACACCTGTCCGAGGCGATGTCCCAAGCGTTTCAAGAAGCGGAACAGGATACCAAGCATGTCACACTTACCGGGATGCTTCGCATGATAAAAGATCCAGAGGTCCAAATCAGTCTAAAGACGCTATTTGCCTTGCTAAAAAGGCTGCCAAAACTGTTAGAAGTGGCATCAATGTCCGCCCCTTGAGCGTTCGGCGCGAGGATTCGGTTAACGCACGTCCGGGTGTTGCGGGTCCGCGGAAACGCGTCTTTGGGTATGCGAGAGAATGGAGTCTGTTTCTCTGAGCAGCCAAATTGGGGGTTGCGAGGTGGGGACATGGCCGGGGAAGCCTTCGCGCCCGCCTAAGTCCTTGGGGTTTCTTTTCTTACGTTCCAAGCCGTTCTTGAGAGCCAATGCCCTCGAAGGTTCGGGATGCGTTACACGAGTGAACTAGGCGGTTTTTTATGGCAGCCATTGGAAGTTTAACAGGCTGTCCGCGATGGTACGGTGAAATCCACATAGGCCTCAAAGAGCATCGGAACCACGCCTTCTGGTGGCGATGGCCTGGGGTTGGCGTAAATGGGGAGTTCCTCATTTACCGACACTCCCCTTAATAAGTAAGTAGAGAGTTATCGAAAGTCCTTGGCAGTGCCTCGTCAGGGACCTTTTTTGTTCCCCAGGACTTCCGATAACTCTCTACTTATTCTGTATGGGCAGGATGCTTGGACAAGGTCCATGAGCCCAACCGTATGCCAGTCAACTAGGCATACATCCGTTCACGATCAGAGGTCACGCAGCAGTCTTTGGGCAAGATCCGATTTTTTTTGCTACTGTCAGCCTCAGAGGTGATACCCGTGGAGGCAGACTTGCGACGATGGGATCGATTATTGGCACCATTTCGACAGTGGTTTATGAAACCGGGGCAGACCGCTTTATGGAATTGTTGACGGTGTGGGTCCTCTGTCTCGGCCTTCGAACCGGCACCCGTCTGTGGCGATTGTTAAGTCTAAGGTTATTTGGCCAAGACCAGTCTCGATTTCGTTGGCCGTTTTCGGAAGGAGCTCCTCTGGAAAATCCTTGCTGACCACTACATTGAGACGGCTGGATCCTGATCACAACAATATCTCGATCGTGAGCCCGAAACCTTCCGGGGTGGCCGTCCCCATTTTTCATTCCTGTGGGTGCCCGGCAAAGCGGGGCATGGGCGTCTCCTTTAGCACTGGCCGAATGGATGGGTCGTGATAAACGGGGCGTCCATTCGGCCAGTCTCCGCCTGGCGGCGGTTTGATGACGTAGATCAGACGCATCCTCGCGTGTTCCGACGAGGCAGTCTTCCTGTGGCGATGGCGGCATATGCAGCCGCGATTACGTTCCTGGCCCTAGAGTCCTACGAGAAAAACGTGGCCAACAAATTTGAGAAAACACCTCAAATTTGCGGCCAAAAATCGTGGGACTCAACAACAATATACACAAAACACCGCCACGGGCGGACGGTCACCCTGTGGTACGCGCATCCCAACCCGTGGGGAGCGATCTTAGGGCGGTTATACGCAGCGTTTGCTTAGCCAGAACACGCGATCCGTAGGCCCTCGCTGGTAGCATTTCGGCAGCAGCAACCGCCCATGTGTGCAACCCGTTCGGAACGAACGGGATTTTGGCATGTCCGTGACGGCCTAGTGACGCTAGGGGACACCTCCCTTTTCAGCTACGAGCTGCGACGCCGTTCGGACACAATCCTTGGGACCCACGCACGGTTGGTCCCTCGTCTTTCGGCCAGGATCAGCGTCCGAGTCCCGACCAATGGCACACCCGCGCTGAACCATGGGCCTACCGAATTCGGGTCGTACGCCCGCTTGTTACCGCGTTCACAAGGCGATATGGTATAAGCGGCAATGAGGTGCGCTGGTCCGTGGTAGCCGCACGGCACGCGTCTTCATTGACACCGTTTTCAAGGAGGGAGCAGGATGAACACGAAAACTTCGGGGTCCGCACGGGACATCTTATGGTCTCCGGAAAAACGGGTTGTCCTAGGAATGCTTGTGTGGCTGGGCCTGCTGGCACTCGGCAGCGCATTCGTGGCCACTCCGTTTCGCAATGAGACTTCGGCGGCAGGTAGTATCCTCTACGCTCACGTAATGTACTTCCACGGGCTGTTGATTGGGCTGGTGGGATTATTGTCCCTCATCGCCATGGATGTTTTCGGCAGTAACCATCGTGGTACCATGTACCGGCTGGTTCTGTGGGGCACGCTCGGTGCCACCGTCTTGAGCGGTGTCGGCGGCATCTTGAATCATATGATCAGCGACGTTGTGCCCTTGTGGATGCAAATCCTGTCATTTTTCTGCTTGGATGAGATTCTGATCTCCTTGTCACTGACCCTCTTTACACGGGCCGTGGAAACGCGCACCACGGTCACCTGGCTGGGAGCGTTTTCCGCCCTCAGCATGTTGTTTGCTGCCATTATGGGACACATAGCGGGATGGATATTAGAGTTCGGCGACTGGCCCAAGGCGATCGTTGGTGGCTATGCGAGGCTCGCTGGCCTTACTTGGCAACAGTGGTTAGCCAATCTGATTACCTCGCACTCACACGAAATGGTGGTCGGGGTGCTCGCATTTTTGGTGGCGTTGACGGTTGCCGCCTTTGGTGTGCAACGGAACACGCTCAGTCGCTGGACACGATTCGGTCTGTGGTGGACTACCGTCGGCATCATTGCCACGACGCTCGTGTATGTCGTAGCGGGATTTTCAGTAGCCCAGCCTCCTACGCTGTTCGCGCATGGCATTAACGGGCTTGCGGGCGATGATCTGGTAACCGGCGTCGGCGTAATGTTCGGTGGCCTCATTACGTTGGTAGGCCTAGCCCAGGAGCGCCTGTCGGACCGTATCCTCCGATGGAGTGCCGTCACGGTGAGCGCAATGATCTTCGTAACCGTGGTGGTTAGCGGCTATTACATCGAATTTCACGAAACGATCTACGGAATGGGAAACCCTCACGCTCGCCTCGCCATCAACGACGCCGTCTTCACGTGGTGGCACCAGGACTTCGCATTTTTCTTGTTGCCAGCCATTCTCGGCGTTCTGCTGACGATGTACCGTCTCCAGGTGCCACTCCGCATACGCCAATTCGCGACTGGCAGCCTGGTCGGGGGATCATTTATCGCGTTTCTCGGTGGCATGGACTACATATTCGTCGATCCTGCGACGTATGGGCCGGCCTTTGTAATCGCCTCGATCGGCATATTCTTCGTGGTGGGTGGACTCGCCATGGCGATCTGGGGATTGGCCTTGCCACCCAAGCGGGTGGTGCAGACGATGGCTATGGCCACGGACCGTCAATCCGCCAGTTGATTCGCAGGTAGGAGTCATGACCCTCTATCGTGAAGGCACCACAACTGCGGTGCCTTCACGATAGATCGGACCGTAACTGCTGGCACTTTCCATCCAGTCCGTCCCCGATTTTATCAATTGCTTAGGGAGATCAACGGTTACCGCGAGGCATATAGCGCCTAAGATATCTGCTGAGATGACGGTCCCACGGTTGTCCCCTATGACACATGTGCATCCGGGAGTCCGACTACAACCGCAGCGGCAGCAAGGTGATCCGGAGACCACTTGGTGAGCCTCTCCTTGGCCGGCTCTCTTGGTGGAAGTATCGCGTCGGTGGATTTTGCTGATCGAAGAAGATCGCGTCCACGAGGCGGCCCGGTGAGCCGACCGCCGCCGCCGAGTTCAGGCCGATCTCGCGAATCTGGCCGCCGCCAGGCTGGCGAATTCCCGCTCGCGCCAGGGGGCCCCGAAGGTCGTGGAACAAGTGGTCAATGCAATTCTCGAGTAGATCACTAGTGAGACGTTGAGCCACTACACCCTGGCACCGCAGGAGACGCCCACGCCCTGGGTTCGGGGCACCCACACAGATGAAAGGTGAGGGTGACCACGTTATGTTGAAGACGACCCCCGACCGAGATCGTATTTTCTCTGATGTTGCGAGCTGGCACAGGAGACGGTATCTGGCCTTGTCAGGCACTCCCGATGTTGCCACCTCGGGCCGGCGGCCGGTGGCCACGCAGAGGAGAGAGCTCTGTCGCTCCGAGGCTGTCTGAGGATTTTCGACCGATGAGGTGAGAGCCATGGATTTGGATGTCGTCGTGACGTATGGTGCGGATCTCGACATGCATAAGAAGGTCATTGTCGCCACCGTTTTGACCCCCACGGTGACCGAGCCCCGGTCGTTTGGGTCAGTCACGCCCGATGTATTGCCGTTGACGGATTGGCTCCAGGCCCGGGGTGTTACGCACGTGGCGATGGAAGCGACCGATTAACACGATTTCCCACGTGCAAGCTTCCACGCATAGGGCCCGTCAAGGCTCGCTTTGGGCGAGTTGGGTTTCGTCGGTCGGTGTGAGGGTGCCCTCGAACTCCAGGGGTTCTGTTTGACGGGGAAGAAGCCATTCAATGACAAAGCTGCCGAATGCCACCACAAATACGCCGACAAATACGCGATGAATGCCACGGTTGAGGGCGTGCCGCACGTAGCCGAGCGTGGCGTGCGGCAGATGGTGCACGGTGCCTAGCGCTAGACTGGCGGCGTCAAGATTGTGGGGGAGCTGGGCGGCAATGGCGGCGGGCGGGTGGCGAAATGCCGCCGCCACGGCGCCGTTAACCAGGGTGCCGTATATGGCCGCTCCCAAGGTGCTGCCCAGCTGACGCGTAAACATATTGGCTCCCGTGACCACCCCGCGCCGGTTCCATTCCACGATGGACTGGATATACACCACCAGGGACGTGGAGCCGAGCCCCAACCCCACGCCGATGAGAAAGCTGAAGAGAGCAGCCACAACGGTTTGGGAGTGAAGAGAGAGCGTCATAAACCCGCCAGCTGCCACGGCGCTGACTAACCCACCGAGGAGCGCCGTGTTGCGAAACCCAATCTTCAAGTAAAGGCGGCCTGCAAAGGCTGACGAAAGGGGCCAACCTATCGTCATGGCTGCCAAAGCAAATCCCGCGACCAGCGGGGTCTGGCCCAGCACGGCCTGGAGATAGGTCGGAAGATACGAGCTCAACCCAATCGTCAGCACCCCGATTCCGAGGCTGCCAAGATTGGCGATGAGCAGCACCCGCCGGCCAAACACCCAGGTGGGAAGCACCGGCTCCTGAACGCGACTTTCGAGGACAAAGAAACCGATCAGCAAAATGGCGCCGAGCCCGATCGTGAGGAGAGAGGGAATGGAAACCCAGGCCCAGTCCACGCCGCCTTCCAAGAGACCGGTAATGATGAGGCCAATCGACACCATCAGCAGGACAGACCCACCGTAGTCGATGGGGCGCCGTTGGTGCTGCACGTGTTCGTGTAGAAAGACCGAGAGCGCAATTAGAGCCGCCACGCCGATGGGAAGGTTGATGTAAAAGATCCACCGCCAGGAGGCAAACTGCACCAATAGCCCGCCCAACGTAGGGCCCACCAGGGCGGAAAGTCCCCAGACGCTGGCCAAGTACCCTTGCATTTTGGCACGCTCTTCGACCGTAAACAAGTCACCCGCCAGAGTCAAGACGAGGGGAATAATAGCGCCCGCGCCGATGCCTTGCAGACCGCGGAAAATAATGAGCGTCAGCATGCTCCAGGACAGACCCGATAGGACCGACCCCACAAGGAAAATGGTGGATCCAATGATGAGAATGGGCTTGCGGCCATACAAGTCGGCTAACTTTCCATAGATTGGGGTCATGGCGGCCTGAGTCAGCAAGTAGATGGCAAATACCCACGGGAACAGGGCGAATCCGCCCAAGTCGCGCACAATGGTGGGAATTGCGGTCGCCACGATGGTGGAGTCCATGGCCGCGAGCGCCATGGTCAACATGAGTGCCAAGACCACCAGCATACGCGACCGCTTTTGAATGGCGGTGTCCATCACGTTATTCTGCTCCCGTGGCATCTGTAGACTCCTGAAGTTTCCATTCTGACCGTTCGCCGAGCTTCGCCTTGCCTGGGTCTTGAAAAATTGCTGCTTTCACGCACGTATCCCTCCTGAAATTTCCGAACGCTCAAAAGTGATTCGACGTCACGCCGAGGCTGTCAGACCTTAGGTTGTCGGTCGTACTCGTCGGTGGTCACCAGTTCGCCCCACACCTTCTCCCACCAAGTCGCCGGGGGTCTCAAATCCGAGGTGCGCCGTGAAGTGTCTTCGGCGGCGCCGTTCCCCGTGCGGCGTTGTAAATCGTGCCGCCGATACGCACGACCATGATGTCCCCACCTCGGGCCGGTTCGAGCTCCGATACCTGCGGTCACCTGCGCGGTTTGCCCAACGGCAAAGGCCCGCCAAGCCGCGCACCTGGTGCCAAATGCCTGGCTTAGCCGGCACGATTTCAACCTGGGAAGTCGGTCTGGAGCACATCGGTCCCCTAATCGCCTCAGGCTCTCCTCACAGCATTCGATTATGTACCCGCCTATCAATCCCCAGTTCTTCGCCATAAGTGCAAGATAATCCGTTCCAGGTCTCGGACCCGGGGCGAGTATTCGCTTCGCATGGCAGTCACTGACTGTCCTGCATGCGCCCGCACGGTCGTCCCCGGTTGCTCTTTCGCCATTTTGGAAAATGTTGTCTTCGCGACATGTACGGTTTGAACAACTGGCTTGAACCATAGACTCGCGGACGGCAACGCTGTGACCGGCGGTTGCGCCAACACGCAGTCGGGGGTGGTGGCCCTGGTCCCGCTTTCGCTCGGCTCTTGCAACCGCCGAGGCTGATCAGACGGACGCGGTCTTCTTTTCACCTGAAACAATCCTCCAGCTTTCGTCTGATATCGGACAGCACCTGGTTGCGAACGCCGGGTTTACCATGCAGAAAACGGGCAGGGAGTGAACACCCCGCCCGTTTTCTCTTCACCGAATACCCGCGAGAAGCCCCCGGCTTTAGCCGTGGGGAGGAAAGCGGGCTTCCGCCGTTAGGCGGAAATGGGTTTTTGTGCATAGTGCCATCCTCCGTT
>JAJZZI010000102.1 GCA_021797635.1 Bacillota bacterium
GCAAGCGGGTGTTCGATGCCCGACGCTTGCCACGCTCGCATGACGCCGTATAGGTCCTCGAGCGCATAGCGGCCATGATGGTGCGCGCCAGGAAACTTCCGAACGAACGTCATGGGCGCTTTCGGGCACAGGCAAGGATCCACCAAGGCGGCATCGGGAGCGGACTCAGTGGGAGCATGCGAGCTTGATCCGCCTAGCAGTTCCGAGCGATATCGCTTCAGACGCTCCTGTAGAGGACTTTCACCCGGCATGTGTGGACACTCCCGCGGGACTGCCCAGGCTTATGAGGGTCAGCGCGAGCGTTTTGCTGGCACTCGCGGCCACCCCTGTGCACGAGGGACATCCCTTTTCGCAGCGGCAGGCTTCAATGACATCTTTGCATGCAGCCAACAGTCGGTCGGCGTCCTGGTATACCTGTTCCGAAAGGCCGACGCCGCCCGGGTACCGATCATATAGGAAAATCGTGGGTGCCCCAGAGTGCACGGCCTTTCTTTGCGCAATGACGCGCAGATCCATGGGGTCGCACAGAACGAACAAGGGTGCTACGTGCCCAAGAACGTGGGCCAGGCCCACCAGGCCTTTCTCGAGATCCGCATGGCCCAGCCTCTGCAACAGGTCCTCGGGGAAGCTTAACCAGGCGGCGGCGGTATGCAATTCCTCTTCGGGCAAATGAATAGGGCCCGAACCAATATTTTCGTGCGTCTCAAACTTGATTTTCTTGAACATGGTGGCCATGGCGTGGACGGCCACTTCGCCTCGACCTAGGCCGGCTGAACCCATTTGTCGGCGCTCATCCTCCGTCAAAACCTTTAGCTGTACCGCTAAATTGGCATCGGTATAGTAATCCACCTGGACCTCGCGAACATAGGCCTTTTTCTCCGGATAATCCAACTTCTCTACTTGGAATTGCACGCCCTGATGAAGGTAAATCGCCTCTTCATGCAAAAGGGTGAGGGAACTAAACCTATCCATCTCCCCTATCACCTGCTCGCGTCCTCGCTGAGAAATGTTGATAATGACGACGTTTTCTTGGGCTGCCGAACGAAGGCTAACCTCGTGCGCCGGAAACGAATCGCTCATCCAGAACCATTTGCCTTGCGCATGGTGCAGGATTTGGGCCTCTACCAGAAAATCAAGGATTTCCCTAATCTCCTGACCCCCGAAGGTCTCGCCTTCGCGAAAGGGAAGTTCGTAGGCGGCACACTTGAGCTGATCGACCAAGATAACTAGATTCTCTGGGTTAATGCGGGCGCTCTCCGGGCTTCGTTCAAAAAAGTACTCGGGATGCTGCAAGACGTATTGATCCATTGGGGACGAACCTCCGACCAAAACCACGACGGACTCGCCTTGTCGGCGTCCAGAGCGGCCAGCTTGCTGCCAGGTGCTGGCAATGGAGCCAGGGTAGCCGGTGATGACGGCCGCCTGCAACTGTCCGATGTCTACGCCGAGTTCCAACGCATTGGTGCTCACCACGCCCATAATGTCGCCTTGGCGCAAGCCCTGTTCGATGGCGCGCCGCTCGCTCGGTAAATATCCTCCCCGATATCCTCGCACAAAATGGGATCCTAGCGGATGTTTGATGCTGTTTTGAAGATACGTCAACAAGATTTCCACTCGGACCCGACTGCGAGCAAAGACAATCGTTTGGATCCCGTTGATGAGAAATCGGTGGGCAATATCGCGGGCTTCGAGGGTGGCACTGCGTCGAATGTTTAAGGGCACGTTGACCACGGGCGGGTTATAAAAAATAAAATGCTTAGTGCCTGAAGGGGCTCCGTTGTTTTCGACCAGTTCGACGGGCGCCTCAATCAGTTGTTCCGCTAACCCTTTGGGATTGGCGATCGTGGCCGAGGTGGCGATGAATTGCGGGTTCGCTCCATAAAAGGCAGCTATGCGTTTGAGACGTCGAATGACATTGGCGACGTGGCTGCCGAAAACGCCGCGATAGGTATGTAATTCATCAATGACGATATAGTCCAAATGTTCGAAGAACGCGACCCATTTGGTGTGGTGCGGCAAAATTGCGCTGTGAAGCATGTCGGGGTTGGTAATAATGATGTTTCCCGCCGTCCGTATGTGTTGCCTAATCGTCGAAGGCGTATCGCCGTCGTAGGTCTCGGAGTGGATAGGGAGGCTCGCTTGCGCAATCAGCTCGCTCAACTCCGACTTTTGGTCCTGAGCTAAGGCCTTGGTCGGAAAAAGATAGAGGCTACGGGCGTTTGGGCGTTCGGAAAGCGTCTGCAGGACGGGCAAATGATAGCAAAGGCTTTTGCCAGAAGCTGTGGGCGTCACCGTAACGATATGGTGGCCGGCCCGTACCAGGGTGTAGGAGGTGTTTTGATGCGTGTACAAGTTTTTAACGCCGCGACTTGCCAACGCCAGAACGATCCGGGGATCTAGATCCTGGGGAAACGGTCGAGTCTCGGCCGGGCGCGGGGGAATGGTTGTCCATCTTTGAACCTTTTCCATGAAGGCTTCCTCGCCCCGCAACTGAGCTAGTAGTTCTGGCAATTCAAGTCGCGTTTGCAAATCTACCGTACCATCCTCTCAGTGCGAAAACTGCCCTCGTGCCCAGGACGCCCTTGCTGCGACCGGATATTGACTTGGGAAAATGATAGCATCGTTCGCAGGGTGGGTCTATAGAGTGGCTTTGGCCGAGGCAAACGTCTGGTCAGAGATTTTAGCGATGGTCCCTTTCCGGTGCCATTGACTCACATGGCGCTTCACGGCGAGTTGCAAAGGCCGTAGAAACTTGATAGACTAAGCCTGTTTGGGATAAAAATCCCACACCACTCTGCTCCGAAATGATATCGGAGCCCCCAGACAAGGGGTCCGTGGGGGAGGTGAGAAGTTTGGCTCAGTATGAGCTCATGTACATTTTAAAACCTGACTTGGGTGAAGAACAGACAGCCGCAGGCATCGAACGCTTTAACGACATGGTTGCGCGTGCGTCGGGAACGGTCGAAAAAACCGACAAGTGGGGCCGCCGCAAGTTGGCGTTTGACATTGATGGACACGGCGAAGGTTTTTACGTGTTAGTAACCTTTCAAGGCGATGGAACGATCGCCAACGAGTTGACCCGCCAGTTGAAGATCCAAGAAGATGTCCTCAGATCAATGATCGTGCGCTTGGACGACTAGACGCTTCTAGCGGTACCCACGCACCATTCCCTTAACCTTAACGGAGAAGAAAACGAAGGAAGGTAAGGTCATGTTAAACCGAATCATCCTCATCGGTCGGCTCACGCGCGATCCCGAGTTGCGCTATACGCCGCAAGGGGTTCCGGTGGCAAGTTTTTCTTTGGCTGTCGAGCGGCCGTACGCCAATCAAGCTGGGCAGCGCGAGACGGATTTTGTCGATTGTGTGGCTTGGCGAAAACTCGGTGAAACCGTGGGCAATCATTTGACCAAGGGTCGGTTGGCTGCCGTCGAAGGTCGGCTTCAGATTCGGAGCTATGAGGCTCAGGATGGCACTAAGCGCCGCGTGGCCGAGGTCATCGCAGACAGTGTGCAATTCTTGGATCGCCCGAAGGACGGCCAGAGCTCGCCTTCGCCGTCAGAGGGTAGTAGCTATGGGGATGAAGAGGTATCTTTACCAGACGATCTTCCTTTTTGATTTTGAATATCGGCCGGAGCATGAAGCAAGCAGTCGACGCAAGCACTACGCAAAGAAAGGAGCAACCCTGAATGCGCAAAGAACGCGGTCGAAAGCCGAAGAAAAAGGTTTGTGGTTACTGCGCGGAGAAAGTTCCAGTAGACTACAAAGAAGCCACCCGCTTGCGCAAGTACATTACCGAGCGGGGCAAAATGCTGCCGCGCCGGATCTCGGGCAACTGCGCTAAGCACCAGCGTCAATTGACCACGGCGATCAAGCGGGCACGTATCATGGCCCTATTGCCATTTACGATTGAGTAGGCTTGAAGATGATCCGATATTTGCTGGCTTGGAGCACCATGGGAGAATTTCGCCCGAACCTCGGGAAGATCTCCTGGCGCCGCGTCGGGTAATGTCGTGGCCCGTCCGTCGTCATCTTGGGATCGCGCAGATGACGATGGACGGCATTTTTTCGGGATATTGAGCTTTTGAATTTGAAAGGAAGATGAGCGTGCGAGTAGTCCTCCTAGTCGATGTTAAAGGCAGTGGTAAAAAAGGTGACGTACTAGAGGTTAAAGACGGATACGCGCGTAACTTTCTCATGCCTAAGGGCTATGCACGCTTGGCGACGGAGTCGGTACAACGGGAAATTTCGGAGCAAAAGGCGCGGGTAAGTGCCAGAGAGCAGCGAGAGCGGGCTAAACAACAAGAAGCGCGAGATGCGCTGCAGGGACGTGTGATTCAGATACCGGCCCACGTTGGAGAGCAGGGTCGGCTGTTTGGTGCGGTCACGCATGCTGACGTTGCTCAAGCCTTGGCCGACTTAGGCTTTACCGTGGACAAGAAGAAGGTTGAAATGGATCCCATCAAGCACATCGGTGAGCACACCGCACGTCTACATCTGTATCCTGGCATTGAGGCGGAGATCACGGTCCATGTGGTTGAACAGTAACGACGGTGCTGGTGTGCGGGAACGGCCTGAAGGGAGGGAAATGGCATTGGAAGGCAAGGAAATGAAGGAAAGCAAGGAAACCAAGCCTAAACGCGCGATGGGGATTGAGCGTAAGGTGCAGGCGCTGCACGACATCTTGTTGCAAATTTACGGACCCGAACGTCTCGTGCTTAAAGCGGGCAAACTTCACGCCCTTTCGGATTTGCGATCGGAAGAGTTAGGTCGACGCGTATTGGCTTTGCAAAAAATCATTCTAGACGACCCGTCGCTCAGCGACGTGCCCTCTCGACCACAAATCAGTCGCATTCTACGCCGTTTGGAAGAGGAACTTTCGGACGTTTTAGCCCGCCGTAGCTTGGAAGAGGAATTAGAGAAGCGGATTGGGGAGCGAATGCAAGAACGGCATGAAGAATATGTTCGCGATATCCGCTCACAACTGCTGAAAGAAGAGGCCGGGCCAGAGACCCCGGAGACGCTAAAAAAACTGGCACGCTTGATTAAGTTGGATGAAGGCGGACTCAAGGGAGGATCGCTGGCCGACCTTCGGCCGAAATCGTTGCAGGAAGTGGTTGGCCAGGAGGAAGCCATTCAAAGTTTATTGGCCAAATTGTTGACCCCCTTTCCCCAACACATCTTGCTCTATGGCCCGCCCGGGGTGGGCAAGACCACCGTGGCTCGACTCGCACTCCACGCAGCCTCTATGGTTGCCTATAGCCCGTTTGCTGAAGGCGCTCCCTTTGTTGAGGTGGACGGGTCGACGCTGAGATGGGATCCGCGTGAAGTCACAAATCCCCTCTTGGGTTCCGTACACGATCCCATTTATCAAGGTGCTCGTCGGGATCTGGCGGAAGGTGGTATCCCCGAACCCAAGACCGGCCTGGTGACGGATGCCCACGGTGGGGTGCTGTTTGTCGACGAGATCGGCGAGATGGATCCTATTTTGCAGAACAAACTGTTGAAGGTCCTGGAAGACAAGAAAGTGAGCTTCGACTCGCCATATTACGATGCGCAAGATCCCAATGTCCCTCAGTATGTGCGCAAGCTGTTCGAAGATGGGGCGCCAGCCGACTTCGTTCTCATCGGCGCGACGACCCGAGGCCCCGAGGACATTAGCCCTGCCTTACGGTCGCGTTGCGTCGAGGTCTTTTTCGATCCCCTCACTCCAGCTCAAGTGGAGCGCATTGCCCAGGACACGGCCCAGCGCCTCGGGGTCAAGATTAGCCCTGCCGCTTTAGAGTTGATCGGTCGCTATACTTTGGATGGACGCCGGGCCACTGCGCTGGTGCTAGACGCATATGGGTTGAATCATCAGGCTCTCGGAGTCAAGCCTGAGCTACTTGACGCTCCAGATATGCGAGTGGTTATCGCCCGGGCCCGTCTGACTCAGGTCAAGCCGGCGACGGCTAGGACCGGAGCCCTGGTCGGCCGCATCTCCGGCTTGGCGGTAGCAGGCTTCATTGGCACTATTCTGGAAATCGAAGCCGAAGTGTTTCCAGCGTATGAAAAAGGGCGCGGGCACTGGCGTTTTAATGAAACGGCTGGATCGATGGCCAGAGACTCCGTCTTTAACGCCGGAGCGGCACTTAGACGGTTGCTCAATCGCGATCTCAACGACTATGATGTGCATGTGAACGTCGTGGGGGGCGGCAACATTGACGGGCCATCGGCTGGATTGGCCATTTTTTTGGCCATTTATAGCGCGCTGACCGGTTCCGCCATTCGCCAGGATGTGGCGGTCACCGGTGAATTGGCGTTGTCAGGACTGGTTAAACCGGTTGGCGGAATTCCAGAAAAGGTGCTCGGAGCCCGGCAAGCTGGGATCTCGTTAGTGATTGTGCCGAAAGAGAATGCTCCTGATTTGCCCAGTCTCGGTGATGGACCGGACATTCGCGTGGTGGAACGAGTGGAAGAGGCCTTAATCGAGGTTTTGCGATGAATATGCCTAATCTGCCCTTTGCGACGGGGACCGGACGCTTGCCGCCCCAGTCGCCAGACGCGGAGATTTCCGTTTTGGGGGCCATGCTGCTTTCGTCGGATGCGGTCACGCGGGCGATGGAAATCTTGCGTCCGGAAGATTTCTACCAAGAAGTCCATCATTTGATTTTTGCGGCCATGTTGGAACTATTTAACCAGACGCGCCCCATCGACGTGGTGACCATTGGCGAGCAACTCCGGCAGCACGGTCAATTAGAACAGGTCGGAGGCCTGGCCTATTTAATGGATTTGGCTAACATGGTGCCCACGGCCGCTCACTTAGAGCATTACGCGGAGGTGGTGCGCGCCTCCAGTGCCTTAAGGCAAATCATTGCCGTGGCTACGGATTTGGTCACCAGCGCCTACCGCGGTGAAAAAGGTCCGCAGGATATTTTGGATGAGGCTCAGGCCGCCCTTTTCCAATTGGCGCAACGAGGTAATCAAGACGTAGCCCGTCTCCAAGAGGTCTTGATGGAGACCTTTAGCCGGCTGGAAACGCTGTATGGAAGTCAAGGGAAATTGGTCGGTCTGCCGACGGGGTTCACGGACCTGGACCGCATGACCGCGGGCTTGCAAGCGTCTGATCTTATTGTCGTTGCCGCTCGGCCATCGATGGGCAAGACCATGCTCTGTCTAAACCTGGCTCGGCACGTGGCACTGCAAGAGCATGTTCCCGTCTTGTTGTTTAGTTTAGAAATGTCCCGTGAGCAGTTGGCGCTTCGGCTGCTGAGTGCCGAATCGGAGATTGAGGGACACCGCTTGCGCACGGGAGAACTAGATAGCCAAGCTTGGTCCAAGTTGAGTTTGGCACTCGGCCGTTTAGGCGAAAGCCCGATTTATATTGATGACACGCCGGGCATTTCCGCACTCGAGCTAAGGGCCAAGGCCCGTCGACTTAAAGCGCAACAAAACATTGGGTTGGTCATCGTCGACTACATGCAGTTAATGCAGGGCCGACGTTCAGAAAACCGGCAGCAGGAGATCTCTGATATTTCCCGTTCGCTTAAGGCACTGGCTCGTGAACTCAGTGTGCCGGTGGTAACCTTGTCTCAATTATCGCGAGCGGTCGAAAGTCGCAACGATAAGCGGCCCATGCTGTCCGACTTGAGGGAGTCGGGGGCGATCGAACAAGACGCCGATCTGGTGGCCTTTTTATACCGCGAGGATTACTACACCAAGGAAGCCGACAATCCCGAGATCACCGAACTCATCGTAGCCAAACAGCGAAACGGGCCTACGGGATTGGTCAAACTGTTATTTAAGAAAGATATCGGGAAATTCTACAACACGACCAATATGGCAGAGGTCTGATGGGAGCGTAAAACGATGTCCGCAATAATCGTGGTAGGAACGCAATGGGGAGACGAAGGCAAAGGCAAAATCATTGATTTTGTCTCAGAGCAGGCCGATATGGTGGTTCGCCATCAAGGCGGCAACAATGCCGGCCACACCGTGGTTTCGGGCGACGTGGTGTATAAACTACACTTGATCCCTTCGGGCATCTTATATCCGGAAACGGATTGTGTGATTGCCAACGGCGTGGTGGTCGATCCTCGGGTGTTCTTAGAAGAAGTGGAATATCTCCACCAGCGCGGCATCGGAACCGAGCGTTTGCGGGTGTCGTCCGAAGCTCATTTAATCATGCCCTATCATTTAGTCTTTGATTCCTTGGCGGAGGACCGGCTTGGGACGCAAAAATTGGGCACTACGCTGCGCGGGGTGGGCCCAGCCTATATGGATAAGGCGTCGCGGATGGGGGTGCGCGTTGGCGACTTGCTGCAACCCGAAGTCTTCCGAGATCGCCTTGAGCGAGTCTTGTCCGAGAAAAATCACCTGCTTTCTAAAGCATACGGTCGTGACCAGTTCGATTTTGAAGACATGCTAGAGCAATATCTCGCCTATGGCGAGCAGATGAGACCCTATATTGCCAACACCTCGGTCGTGATTAACCGCGCGATTGATGCAGGGAAGCGGGTGCTGTTTGAGGGAGCTCAAGGCACGATGCTGGATATCGATCACGGCACCTACCCCTTTGTGACCTCATCGCACCCCATTGCGGGAGGGGCGTGTATCGGAGCCGGCGTGGGCCCGACCAAGATCGATGCCGTCTATGGCGTGGTGAAGTGCTACACTTCACGCGTCGGTGATGGACCCTTTCCGACGGAGCTTCTAGATGCCACCGGTGACGCGATTCGTCAAGAAGGCCAAGAGTATGGCACGACCACGGGACGGCCGCGAAGGATTGGTTGGCTCGATACGGTAGCGCTCCGGCATGCCGCCCGCGTCAATGGACTCACGGGATTGGCCGTCACGCGTCTCGACGTGCTAGACCATTTAGACTGGATACAGATTGCCGTAGCCTATCGGTATCGTGGAGAAGTGATGACGGAACTGCCCGATTCCTTAGAAGAGCTATCCGAGGTGGAACCGGTATTGGAAACGATGGAGGGCTGGAAGACGTCCATTACCGGAGCCCGCCGCATCGACGACTTGCCGGCGGCAACGAGACGTTATTTAGATCGTATTGCCGAACTAGTTGGAGTGCCCTTGGCCCTGGTTTCTGTAGGACGGGAGCGGACCAACACGATTGTGCTAAAGCCGCTGTTTTAGGCGGACTTGACCTGAACGGCCGTGGGTGCTAGCATGAAGATGCGCGGAAGTAGCTCAGTTGGTAGAGCGTCGGCTTCCCAAGCCGAAGGTCGCGGGTTCGAACCCCGTCTTCCGCTCCATCCTTATGTTTTCTGGTCTACCACGGCTCGTGATGCACTTCATCTCCATGCTCAAGTTGGATGGTCACGTGATTGATTCCTAAAGCCTCTAACGCATCGTGAATTTGACAGAGGAGAACTTGTGGATCTTTACCCTGCCAACCTGTTGTTACGCCGACATGGCAGGCTAACGCGGTTTGTCCACTTCCAATGCGCCAAACGTGCAAATCGTGAATCCTCTCTACCCCAGGCACCGTGGACAGAATCTTGGTGATGGATGCGGGATCCACATTGGGCGGGGTGGCTTCCATTAGGATGCCCAAGCCATCTTTCAAAATTCGCCAGGTGCTGGCGATCATGGCCAAAGCAATCAGTAAGGTGAGCACGGGATTGACGACGGGCCAATGCGTCAACGCCAGGATGACTCCGCCAAGCAGGACGGCCATGGAGCTGGCTGCGTCGCTGAGTAAGTGTAGCCAGGTGCCAAATAGGTTGAGGTTGTCATGGTGATGAAAACGAAGCGCGAGCCCTCCATAGACGGCCAGTGCTACGGCCGCCGTGGCCATCATCAGGGTGCTGCGGGTATTCACGGGATGGTGCCATTGCTGAAGGGCTTCCACGATTAAGGCCAATGCCACCGCGATCAGCAGGACACCATTGAAAAACGCCACTAAGACTTCCATGCGCGCATAGCCAAAGGACATCCGCTCGGTCGGGGCCCGCTTTAATTGTCGGAAGGCGTACCAGGAGAGACTGATGGCTGCTAAATCGGTCATGGTGTGGCCGGCGTCGGCCCATAAAGCCAAACTCCGTGACCACCAGGCACCCAGGCATAGCAGCACGATGAGGGCCATGGTGACCCAGAACGTTAAAGGCAATTGGCTGTCATTCGGGCCCAGGTGATGGGCATGTGGATGGTCTGTCGACATCAGTTATCGCCCAGTTCCTCAGTCGCTGGCGAACAGCAACTTGGTTGATTCGACGCGCGGTCTAGTGGCATGGTACCACATATGTGAGGATGGGCTAAAGGTTACTTGATCCAAGGTTGTAGTCGGGTGACATAGCGAAAGATCAAGACGGCGAGCAGACCGTAGAAGAGGCCATCAGCTAAGGTCAGCGTATAAGGCCACCAACGGGTCACCTCGTCTAGCTGATACAGCCGTGAACCTAGCGCACCGTAGGCCGAAAAGGCAGCCGCCACATTTGCTTGGGCATGAGGACTGTGCAATATGATTTGTGCGCCGAGGCTGCTTAGGATCCCACTATAAAGGCCTACCCAGACGATTTCTCGGGCGCGACGAGCGAACGATGCAGCCATCACCAAGAGGCGAAGAGCCAGCCCAAAGGCGATGAGATGGACCTCAAGCATCCAGCGCGGGGTAAGGCCGAGCGACCATAGGGTCATGGGACTGAGTAATAAAGAGGCGATGACCAGAGTAATGACCGATAGTGGCCGCATGGCAATCTCCTCCCTGGTGTTGATATCCCATTCTATGTTGGAAGGGCGGGTATTAACCCCCAGGAATTCACGCTTGAGCCTCGCGAGCGGGGCAGGTATAATGGACCTATTGCTGGCGTAGCTCAGTTGGTAGAGCAGCGGTTTCGTAAACCGCAGGTCGTCGGTTCAAGTCCGACCGTCAGCTCCACACAAACCCCGCATCCTGTAAGGGATATGGG
>JAJZZI010000187.1 GCA_021797635.1 Bacillota bacterium
GTTCTGAGATGAGTATATCATACGCGAGGCGTGATCCGGGAACATGGCGCCCCCACGGAAGAAAAAAGCGGGCGGCCTTCACGACCGCCACCCGTGACCGAAGGAAATCCCCATGGGGCTTGACCCCACCCGTATTCGCGGTAAAGCTCACCTCTTGGCTATCGCCTAAGAAGGGGAATGCGCGGGTATTATGTTCAATGCTCCCTTCGCCGAAGTCGCAGCCGCGCTAAACTTGGGCTGGCTTTCCGTCCTGTTGTACGCCGATGCGGTCTTTTCACCGGCCGGCACGGGCAATATTTACATCGTCTCCACCACGCGCGTGCTTTATGCCCTCTCCAAGAACCGCTACTCTCCCAAGGCGTTGTCCCGAGTGGATCCGAAGACGGGCATCCCAAGCCTCGCGCTTGTCATCGCCCTCTTATTTGGCCTGGTCTTCCTGCTTCCATTTCCCTACTGGGTAAGCTTAGTGGCGGTCGTCTCCTCGGCTACCGTGTTTACCTATATCATCGGTCCCGTCGCCGCCTCCGTCCTGCGTCGCACCATCCCCGATGCAAACCGGCCGTACCGTTTAGGAGGGCTTCAGGTTATCGCACCCATCGCCTTCGTGATCGGATCCTTAATCATCTATTGGACGGGTTGGGCCTACGATTGGAAGCTCTTAGTCGCCCTGTTAATCGGGGTGGTACTCTATCTCATCTTCTCTCGGGTGGCACCCGAGCAAATCGAAGCCCCGGATCGCCAGAGTCTTCGAGCTGGCCTTTGGATGGTAATCTACCTCATCACCATGCTTGCTATGTCCTATTTTGGCTCCGCGCGATTCGGCGCTGCCTTTAGCCACTCCAAAGGAGTCATCCAATATCCCTGGGATCTTGTCGTCGTGATTATTTTAGCCTTGGCCTTCTACTATTGGGGCGTCGCCTCAGGCTACCGGACACCCATGGTAGAGGAGGCTCTGCAGCAGTTGAGGGAATCTCCCCCAAAACGCGCTTCGGTCAACTAATCTCAGATCAAAAGAGAGGAGGCCCCGAAGCCTCCTCTCTTTTGATCTTGCGCAATGCTCAGCCGGGAAGCGAATTGACCAGCGTCACCATGGATCGCGGCGGCGTCTTGGGGGTCAAAAAAACCCCAGCGCCAATCTCGTCGCCACTGGGAAGCGGGCGCTCTACGATGACCACGCGATAGAAATCCGATTTCCTGGCCAGGGCCATTGTCGCGTAACCGGTAAGACCCGTTACCTTTTTCAAAATCCCTTTGGCCAATTTGGTATGGATCCGAACATTTTCCACCCACACTAAATCGCCCAAAATGGTCTTCTGATAGAAATGCGTGTTCAATCCGATACCGTTGGCTACCAGCGACAGGCCTGGCGTAACCCCCGCCAGCGGGTTAGCAATGGGCGCCGCCACACGCTCCAATTGCACCGCCATAGGCACCCGCATCGGAGCCTGGCTAAGGTTTACCACACTATAGGAGTCGCTCGGTAGCGAAACCCCCACACCCGATTGCCCATATAACGTGACGCGAGAGCGCTGTTCCAAGTAAGGCGTCTTCCAGAACGCGCTCATACCCGTGGCCGACGGCATCCCGTCAGAGCCCATGCGAGCCTTGTGGCTCTGCCAAAAAAGCCCCACTCCCACCGATAAGACTGCTGGCGGCGGACCTTTATGGCCAAGAAGACCATGATGGGAAAGTCGTGGATTCGGTCGGGCCATCATCGATAGCATTACCAGGGATAAAAAACTCACGCCGTCCCCCCCTCACCCTTTAATTAATTCGTTTAGTAAAGATTTCGTATATCGAACAGGGAACTTGTGGGTATCCGACAACTTTTTTCACATCGCCTCAGCCAAGTTCTCGTCCTCATTCCATGTGTCAATAGGCTCCCTCACCGCCAGCAAGAAACGATAGAAGCGAATACAACCAAAGTAGGAAGCAAATCCGACCACGGCCATGAGGGGCACATTCCAATTGAAAAAGGGCGGCGGTACTAATCCGGGATGCCACCACAAGAGCCCCGTATAGGTGACGGATGCGGATAATCCCGCATAGACCTGAAGGGCTACACTGCGAAGCACCTGACTGCGCCAGGATGGGAGCACCATCAGCGGTCCCAAGGCGACGGCAATGGCCACGGCCATCATCGATCCCTCAGAAACGACGAGCGGATCGATGACGTTATTGGTAATGAGGTTCCAAGGCACGATTAAAAACAACCCTGCCAAGAGGCCGCTCAGGCCGCCAATGGCGGCCACGCGCCAGATGGTTCTAAACGACCTCGCCGACCAGCGCAGCCGCGCACCTTGGCGCAGGCTGGCCAAGGCCTGCCGAACCTTGCCTGGATGGCGCGAATGCACCAGGGTCGCCGCCATCCCCCAGACCGAAACCATCCGCCCAAGAGCCATACCGGCGAAATATTCCGTGTGCATACTCACCATCGTAATCGCCAATCCTACCATCAATTCGAGCACGGAGACGGACCACAACCAGCCATGTTGCTGGCGCTCCGGTGCAGTCAGACGCAAAGCCACGGCGTCGGGCTCACCCAAGCGGAGCATGGCCTCGGTGCGCGCCTGAGATGCGTCCACACCCTCTGCAAGGACTTGATCGTATTCACGAAGTAGTTGGGCCCGAACCCTCGCCTTAAACCGCCTGGCTCGATACTTGTTGGGAACGGCTTCAGCTGCCCGTTCCAAGTACTCTTCCCACATGTTCGACTCCTTCCAACAAAGCATCGCTGGCTCTTCGATGTTTAAATTATAGCAAGAATAGTCGATCTCGGCGAGACGGCTCAGGAAAATCGAAGGTTCCTTGCGTAGATGGAGGCCAATTCGATGTGGTCAACATGGATTGAACGCGGTAATATTGAACAGCATGACGAACCGTCGGACTACGCGAGGATGCCTATAGTACCACGTGACTAAGCGACCCAGCGACGGAACGACAGAGTCTTATCGGGTTAGGGGAGCCAACATGGCCAAGTCTTCGATCGTATCGATTGGTGCGTACGTACCGCCTAAAATTTTGAGCAATGACGACCTCTCTCGCATGATGGAAACTAGCGATGAATGGATCCGCACACGCACGGGCATTCACCAGCGACACGTAGCCCTGCCAGACGAGACCACGGCAAGTCTATCCTACCAGGCTGCCTCTGCTGCGTTAAAGGGAGCGCAGATGGCGGCTGACGAGCTGGACTGGATCCTGCTTTGTACCGACACGCCGGAAATGTGGACGCCTGCCACCGCCTGTTTCGTGCAAGATCTCCTAAAAGCTGGCCGTGCCTCCGCCATCGACCTCACCGGCGGATGCGCCGGATTTCTTCAAACGCTGGAGTTAGGTGATGCCCTAGCCCGTCAGGGCAAGACCGTCATGGTCATCGGGACGGAACTTTTAAGTCGCTCGATGGATTGGACCGATCGCAATACGGCCGTATTGTTCGGCGATGGTGCCGGGGCCGTTATCGTCCAGCCTAAACCGGAACAGGGAATTCGCTTGACGCATTCGCGTACGTTTAGCGACGGAAGCCAGGCCGACATCTTGCAGAAGCCCTACGGCGGCACCAGAAATCCCATTCCACCAGAAATCGTGGCGCAGGGAGGCCACCATCGCATTCACATGGAAGGTCAAAAAGTTTTCCGGCAAGCAGTGCACCGCATGTCCGATGCTGCCAAGCAAGTTCTGGCGGACACGGCCACCGCTGCGCAAGACATAAGCTGGGTCGTTCCCCACCAAGCCAATCAGCGTATCTTAGATGCTGTTGCGGGCGAGCTTCGCTTTCCCACCTCCAAGGTGTTTTCTCACGTCCGTAATTACGCGAATACCGGGTCGGCATCCGTCATTCTAGCGTTAGCCGACATGCTCATCCAGAACTTGCTGGAACCCGGCCAGCGCCTGGTCTCGGTGGCTTTTGGCGATGGCTTCTCCTGGGGTGCCGCCCTTTGGGACCTGCTCACCCTACCCCCTGTAGAATTTGTGGGCCGCGACCTCTAGTTTTCAGCCACTCATGATTTGACGCCGTACGCATAGGGTTAGAGAGGGCCCCGGCCGTTCCTTGGGCCCTTTCTAACTGTTTTCACCCTGACTAGGTTGATCTAATCGGTGAATCGACGTCCAAGGGGGCTCCGGTCATGACAACTGGTCGCTCAAATAGCCCATGGGACATCTTGGGCATTTCGCCGACGCGCGATCCAGACCTCATTCGCCAGGCGTACTTGCGTCAAGCTCGGCGTCACCATCCTGACCTCTTTGGCCGGGATCCCGTGCGTTTTCAGGCGCAGGAAGAACGCATGCGCCTGATTAATCTGGCCTATCAAAGCGCGCTGCATTCGGCTGAGCCGAAATTCGCCCCGGAAAATCCTAAACCCCCACCCCAAAACCACTGCATCGAGCACGGGCAGGCGGGCAGCGGGCAGTGCCTACACTGCGGCAAGGCGATTTGCGCGCGTTGCCCGGGGATCCGGAGCCGACTGTGCAATCGCCACGTCGCTCAGATCGTTCTCGCCCACTATCGTCGGCGCGTTATCCGGGAATGGGTGCCGTTTTTAGGGATTTCGCTCGGCTCGGTCGCGATCGGTCTGAGCTCCGGTTGGAGCCTCACCCTTATCGCCACCTTTACCTTTGGCTTGGGCCTCTTTCGCATCCGCTTTAGCGGATGGCGGGGATTGTTATATTTCTGGATCTTTCCCTTTGGTTTGATGGCCTCAGGAATTTACTCCCTCTACGAAGGTCTCGATCATCTAAGCCGGGCAGCTCAAGACGAGTCCCTTTGGCGACAATTTTTTAGTCAAGCAGGCCAAGTCTAGATTGCAACGCATTAACCCGTCTGGCTGCGATAGAGCACCAAAGCGAAGGTGGTGATTAAGGTCAAGATGATCCCACTTGCCAGCATGGAGATGACCGCGCCGATAAATGGGATAGCGGACAAGAAGGTAAAGAGTGCAGCCGCGACGATGAGCAACCCCACCGCCAGGCCAGTGGCGCGAAAGGCAAACCAGGGTCGATGAATTACCCACCTTAAGGCATTCCAAAACCCCGGCAGAACCAGTTCGCCTCCTAAAAAGAGGGCGCCTGCCCAGTAGAACAGGGTCGCTAGCCAAAAGATTAACACGGCCAGGGCAATCAAGCGCGTAACCACGGCCAACACCATGTCCACCGAGCCTAGGTTAAGGAAGAGCACGACGGCTAAATACAAGATTGCCGTAGCCACTAACGCCGAGGCCACCAGGCCGAGACTCACCCAAAAGCTGGCTACCGCGTGGCGAAAATAGGCAAAGAGGCTGGTCAGCGAACTTCGACCCGAAAGGCCGGCGGCGACTCCACCTACGAGTCCGCCGAGACTAAATGGGAACACGATTAAAATAAAGGTGAGGTAGACCAAAGCCAGCTTAAACGCAAGGCCAGCCGGCAAAGGGGGCAAGGACCCTGTACTGGTCAAACGGACAAGCCATGCGGAAAATCCCGACCCCAAGTGACTTAAACTAAAATACTCGAACAGCACGACAATGAAGAGGTACCAAAACGCCAAAATCAACGTCCCAGGTCGTCTCCGAGCTTCTTGCCAGGTGGTGGCCACCAGTCCTGTCGCCGACACCCCATCACCTCTCTCCTGTGAAAAATACTTGTTCATCAGAATTTGGCGGCGGAGACCTCGGCCTTTAGGTCGGGGAGGAAGCCGCCTGCCCCCTTTCCTGATTTAAAAGTTTTTGAGTATACACCCAGCCATTGCCACGCTGCAACACACGACAATGGCGATAAGAGGTCGTGGGATGGACGCCGGTGCTCGTGACAATGCGGATCTGCCCACTCGCTTTGACCGTCGCCCGACCGGTCCAGGTACCCGTGTATTTTCCCTGAGAGATGACCGCTTGCACGAAGTCCCCCGTATGGAATCCGAAGTGTTGTTTCTGTCGGGAGAGATGGCGCGTGGGAAAGCCGTGCTGGTCGGTACGGCACCGCTGGCGATGGCCTCGTCCTTTGGCCGACCAGATCTGCACGTAGGCGGGTATCCCAGTGAATGGATCCGGAGTGCTTTCCCCGACGCAGAGCGCGTCATAATAATGCTCTTTGGGCAGATGGTGCTCGGTGCGCTGTTTCTTGGTGCGGCCGCTAGAGCCGCCTTCGACGGGGAGTCCGGTGGCTTTCAGCCGATGATACAGTCGCCAGCGGGTCGCATTCATGAACGCTGCGTCTTGGAGGGGCTTCCGGGCTTGGGCTTGCACGTCGGGATGGCCAAATTCCGCCGCGGTCTGCGTCCCCTTCGTGAGGTTGCAGGGTTCGCAGGCGAGGGTGAGATTGCTCACCCGATTGCTGCCTCCGCGACTTTTGGGGACGATGTGTTCCACCTGCAACGGCACATCGGTGGCCCCGCAGTACACGCAGGCGCGTCCCCATTTGTCCAAGAGGTATTCCCGCACCTCATACCCCAACCGCGTGCCTTGCTGATACTCCACCCCGGCGATCTCGGGGTTTTCGAGTTTCTGCGTGTCGAATCGCACGTGTTCCACGCTGATGGCGGTGATGGGGGCATGAATCCGAATATGGTCCACGGCGTGTAGGGTCTGGTCCACGCGGGCTTCCAGCGACGGCGGCAACCACCCGGCCGCCCGCTTCCGATTCCGAAAGCGGGCTGGACGGTAGCGCGTGTGGCGAAACCGTCGCCCGCGACGCAAGGATCGTCGCGCATCCAGTCGGACCTTAATGCCCGCCTTATGCACCATCTCGCCCAGGAAGATGGCTTTCGTACCGTGTGCTCCGTCGAGGGTGATGGCGACGCCCGTGGTCTTCGATCCTGGATCGAGCTTAAGGCGCAAGGGTTGCAAAGCAGAACCCTCCTGGAGCCGATCGACCAAACGAATCGTGAACGGAGCGATGCGCACAACCCGGGCGCGTCCGCGTTCCAACAGCAACCGGGCGCGTTTTTCCGAGCACGGCATCAAGGGTTTTTTGTGCTGGTCCCAAACAAAAACCATGACACACCTGACTTTCTGCCCCTTACGGAGCTGGTGACGTCCCGCATCACGCGGGATCTCTCCTCGCCAAAGTTCAGTCGGCTTGTTGGGTTCGCCACACCGCTCGCGCTACCCCTAGCTGGCTTTTAATGACGGGCGACAGGGCCTTAGACTGGAGAAGTATCCAAGGGTGTCATGACCGACCGAACGGAGCCGCTCGCTCCCGAGATCCCGGCGGCTGAGGCTGGTCAACCCAGGAGCCTGCGCTGACAAGCTCCGGCCTTCAGGCCGGGGTGGTTGACCAGATAGCGTCGCGACCGACTGTCGGCCTTGAGGGCCGAGGGGGATCCGCGTCTTTCTCCTTCCTTAAGCGCGTCTACGGTGCGCTGGGTATGGTTGAAGCGGTTCCACGTTTTTGCCTGCGACAGTAAGGTCGAATCGGCCCACAGTCTCTAAATTACCCTTGGGCACTTCCGCCCGGATGAGATCCGCCAAAACTTTGGCTAAGGGCGCCTCTTCGCCAAAGTGGCTCGAGCTCGCTTCGCGCCTCAGCCCCTTGCCCCAAGTGGCTTTTACGAAGTCTATTCTTCCGCCGAAGGCGATGCCATCGACGGTACTCCAGGGACCGACATGGTCGGTACCGCTTGAATGCTAAATCCCGTTCCATTTGCCATGTTTGGGGCCGTCATCAGGCCTCTTTCGGCCATAATCATGGCGAGGTAGTAGCGAACGGCCTGCTCTTCGCCCAGACCAAAGGCGCGAAGTGAAATAAGTTTTTTCATCAACTCGTCCGCCGGGGACACAAGAACCTTGACGTTGTTGAGGGTAATTCCATAAACCGCCAGGAACTCTTGAAGATGACCTGCTACGAGCTCGGTGATATCGTGAATTTTTTCGTTGATCTGTTCGAGAGGGGTGATTTGGCAAATCTGGTTAATGGCCTGTTCTAACACGGGAGAAGCGTAAATGTTGACCTCATCGGTCTTGATGAAGTGGCCTTGATAGGGCATATGTTGCACAAGTTTCAGGGCGTCATCCTTGCTGTCCACATGGATGTAGTAATCCACTTGATATTGCAGTTGGGCCATCTCTCGCGATAGCGCGCGGCCTTCCGCCCGAATGACCAACTTGGAGCGATTGATGTAAATGGCCTCATACTGCCACGGAGATTGGCCTCCATAGAAGGCTTGCTGGATGGCGCCGGTAAGCACCCTCTGAGGAGTTTCGACGGCGTATTGTCCCGTGTCGTATACGTTAAGAATCGCTCCACGACTCTTCAGCACACAGAAGTGGTTGGATTCGACCGTCAATAACGACCCGTTCATGATGTCGTTGCCGGGATGATGGTACAGCAAAACACTGGGGCCCATGGTTTCTTCGCCCTGACTATTGAGTGTGGAAATCACATTTCGGATAGCGATGGCAAACACCTCCTATTTGGGTTGTGGTTCGGGTAAAGTATAGCGCATATTGCCAAAAACGAAGGCATCCGACCGCCTGGTCGGATCACCTGGGTCAAGCCGGACGGGCCTGACAGCGACTTCGGCGGTGATCTTAATCGAGGGGATGGCCAGTCTTATGGCCGCGTGGCCGGATTCGCGCATTCAAAAGCCGGAATGCTGGCTCGCGTCAGGAATGGCCGCCGGGTGCTTTTATGAGAAGCGGGCGTGAGCGTCTACTCGACCAGTTTGTGTGCCGGCCGGAAGGCTCCAAGAGACCGCCACCACGCGTCTAAAGGGGGTCGTATCCCCCGAGGGTCCAGACCACTACGGATATTTTAAAATGTAAGGATGAACCTAGGGGCCCGTTTAAGAGGATTAAGCCAAGATATAGAGAATATCCTTTTTCTAACGCGCAACCTATCATTAGGCAGTTTATGGTTGGTACGCTAGAACCGTAGGGCCATGTTGGCGGCGCAAGAGGGAGTTGGACTTCGTCGTGGCGGTCTATCCTGGCCAAGCAGCGACCTCGCCAACACTGCTGACCATGGGTAGGCTTTTCTGCGCCTTCCTTCCGAGTTCAACTTTTGACCGATCCGATCCAAGCGGCGCAGCACCTACACCATGGATTCTCAGACTAGCCGCCGACACAGGGTGACCTGGGCGGTCCCACCGTCGTCGAGGTCTCGTCCATGGATGGATGGAGGGCGATACCCCGCGACCTGCCTGAATCCCACCTTCTTCGATGGCGCTCGAAGGAAATTGGGGAAGAGTTTGGTCGTACCCTATCCCTGGGGAAACCAGGATACGACCGAGCACGCCGCAAAACCGTCAATGAGTGGGTCTTCGTGACGGGCGCTGCCCTTGGTGAGCGCACGGTGGGTTGACAATAGGCGTCGAGAGGAAGTCTTACGGGTGTCAACAACGTTTTCCACCAACCTATTTGGACGATTTCGGCGCATCGGTCTAGGGGTCGTGGCTCTCGTGGGTATCGTCGGCGGTCTAGCCATCGGGTATCCCTGGACTAGCACCATCCCCACGAAAGTCTTTGATCGTGTAGTGGCCAGTCGCATAACCTCTCCGCGGCCGATGAAAATACGGAGCGGGCCTACCGCGCGGACCGCGGGACTATCGGCCGCTACCGCCTGGCTATTTTCTGTGCAAATTCCACTGGATTTTGCTTCGGTGGCCGCGCTGGGCTCCGTGCCCGAAGCGCAGGCGTTGGGCCACCTTGTGTCGAAGGTGCCCCTTCCCGAGAGGAAGTCGCCGGCCCATCTCATGTCGGCGGGATCCAGGACGGCCATCGCGGCGGTTCGGACTCCCACGGCATAGCAATGGAGTGGCTCCCGATTGGGGGTGCCGATCAGCCGCCAAGAGACCGCCGACATTGGCCTGGTCGCGCGATCCTTGCAGTGGTTTGCCCGATTGAACGGGGCTAGCCTCGTTCTGACGCGCTATGCCTCAGACTTCCCACCGAAGGCCTACGCGATCGCCGTCACCACGGTCGCGTTGGCGCCTGGAGCCATCCGTGCTTTGAATCACGGGATGTTGGTTTTTGATGACGTGCCCTCCGTCTGGGCGGGCTTGCGTGCAAAGACTGCGGGGCAATGTAACGGTCTCACCGTGTTGTGGGTTAAACCCCACTAGCATTGGACACGACCTTTCTAGGATCATTCCGCCGGTCGTTACGCAAAGATCTTGGCGGGGACTTTGAACACGTCTAAAACGCTCCCCAGACGGATGCCAACCTTGGCTCCTTGGTCAGCTTATTCCCCGTAGCGTTGTGCAGCGCTTACGCGTCGCCGATCGAATTCGATCAGGGTGGGGCGCCTCCCCTGTTCCGACGACCGAGGCTTTCTTACTGAGTGGGCATCGTTCGTCGGCCTCTGAACCTTGCAATGGCCGGCTCGTACGCCAAACGCGAATCTAAGACCATAAGGCTGACTCTAGCCTTGATGCCAGGATGATGGGAGGTAAGGGGGAGTAACGCCTTTGGGGGCTTTCGCCAGCGCCCTCCGCAGCCCATGGACTACGGAGGGCGCTGGTTAGAGAGGAAAATCCTAAATCTCGATGAAAACGTCGTCGCCCTGCACCTGCACAGGAAAGCACTTTACCGGAGAAAAGGCGGGGAAATGGGTGGCCTTTCCGGTACGGACATCAAACTGACCGCCGTGTTGCGGGCAGGTGATACAGTAGTCTTGCTGTTCGCCTTCACTGAGGGATGCCTCGGCATGGGAACACAGGTCTTCCAAAGCAAAGACTTCGTCGCCAACGCGAAATA
>JAJZZI010000101.1 GCA_021797635.1 Bacillota bacterium
TGAAGAGGCCCCGGACCAAATCGCCTGGGTTCGCCAGGTGGCTCTCGGCCTCACTGAGCATGCGTATAGCGGCGGGACCTATTTGAACTTGGCCCAAACCGACGGAGACGTGGCCCGCTTGGTGCGGAAGAGTTATGGCGACAATTTCACTAGGCTGAGGACGCTTAAACAGCAATATGATCCGGCTAATCTCTTTCGCCATAACCTGAATATCGACCCCGAAGAAGGCTAAGCTCGGCACGTTGGTCGGCGTTTAGTTTCGATCCGTAATGTCCCTAGGTGTTAGGAGTTAATCCAGCGATGAGTTAACGCCGACCACGAAAAAATGGCTGGCGCGATGGTGTGGGTGTTTAGGCACCTGGTAGGAGTAGCTTTGCGAGTAGGCCTAGAGCCATAACCAGAATTAGTCCCAGCGCCCACATCCAGCGGCGTTCCATCGACTCAAAGCGATGATCTATCGAGTTAAAGCGATGATCTATTGACTCAAAGCGACGATCTATCGAGTCAAAACGCTGATCGACAGCCACAAAACGTTGGATCATGTCAGTACGCAAGGCGTTGATACTTTCGGCATGTTCTTTGCGCAGTGTGGCGACGCTTTCGGTCTGTTCTTTGCGTAGTGTGGCAACGCTTTCGTTCTGTTCTTTGCGCAGCGTGGCCACGCTCTCGGTCAGGTCGCTCAGGCGTTGTAAGATCAGCCAGCTGACACTGACCTTTTCGAGGTCGTCCGAGCTGGGCGGGCGTTGCCCGAGATCTGGCGAAGAATCGTGGGCCATGGCTTGACGCACCTCCCGGGAATCCATCAAGGGAATCCTAGATTGAGTATACCTTCCGTGGGCAGAGAGGGCAATGGACCCTGGTCGACGGATGGATGGGCTAGACTTGCCGGTCAGCAAAATAGAGCCATCATTAAGTCCGTCTGGCGAGCCCGACGAGGCCCCGGAGGAAGTCGCCTGGGTTCACCAGGTGGCTTTCGGTCTCACCGAGCAGGCCTGCCGCGGCGGGACCTATTTGAAGACGGACTTGAAGTCGGAAACCCAAGGGATGGCGGGAAAGCACAAGACACTTTAGGCACCGTATATCGAAGGGCTGGGCCAGTCGACGTCTAGCGCATGGGTTCTTTCCCGTCATGGTTAACATGCGCGGCTCTTTGGCAGTGAGGTCTGCGGAGGTGCCGACAGGGCGTCGTGAAGAGGATGTAGCCATGATGATGAGACTCATTCCGCGATCCAGCGATGAGTCTCATCATCATGGGCATTAACCGACCCTTTCCGAAAGAGGATCACCCGCGTTACCAGGCTCGCCTCTTTCTTCGTCCTTAGACGCTCACCAGTTTGGTGCCTGATCGAGCCGAATGCCGTCCTTGTCGGTTAGGCTGCCCTCGTTGGCTTGAATGACAATACAGGTGAGGTCGGAAGACCCGTTGTTGTGCCAGCCGCGAATGGCCTCGGGAACCACGCGTACGACGGTCCCCGGACCGACCTCAAAAACCTCGTCGTCGACCTGGAACTGACCATGGCCGCTTAAGAAAAGATACATTTCCTCGTGCTTTCGGTGCTGGTGCAGGAAGGGAACGGATTGGCCCGGAGAAAAGCGATTCAGGGAGACCTCCATCCCGCTGAAACCGAGCGCCTGTCCTAAGAAGAGTTTGCCATCCAAGCTTGCTAAGGGTCCGGATTGGCCCACGCTATAGTGCTTTCCTGAGCGAATTTCCGACACGGCTGCCATGACTTTGCCACCTTCCTCGTCGTCCTCCGTACGGGAGTTTGGACCCTTCCATTTTGGCACTATACCATGGGAAGCTCAAGTCATGCTCAGCCGGGCCGTTTGATGTTTGGACGTTCGTCGTCGAAGGCTTGGGGATTCTTGGTGGACTCGGAGGTCGGGGCGGGTTTTTTCCAGAGATGCTCGATGGTCTGCAATAAGATTTTAAGGTCCATCCATAGGCTGGAATGCCGAGAATAGGTGAGATCCATCTGTAGCTTTTCTTGCGGGGTGGACAAGTAGTGGCCGGATAACTGGGCGAGGCCGGTAATGCCGGGCTTAATTTGATGGCGCAGGTTGTATGGAGGGAGTTCGGCGCTGAACTGCTCGACAAAGTGGGGACGTTCTGGTCTCGGACCCACGAGCGACATGTCGCCGCGGAGTACGTTCCACAACTGGGGGATCTCGTCCAAGTGGCTGGCCCGCAAAATGCGGCCAACACGGGTTACGCCCGGATCTCCGGGCATGGTCAGGCCCTGGCCGTGGGTGCGTTCATAGTCTTTCTCCATGGTTCTAAACTTCAGCATGGTAAAGGACTCATTGCCCGAGGTCACCCGCTCCTGGCGGTAGATCACGGGCCACCCGTCGTCGAGGACGATAGCTGCGACGATGAATATATCAAAGGGCAAGCTAACGAGAAGGAGCAGGCTCGCGATGACGGTGTCCACGGCGCGCTTTCCCAATTGACGTACCCAGGCGCTGGGCAAGGGGTCGATGGCCAAAAATGGGATTTGGCCCACGACCGTCATTTCCGCCTGAGCCACCAACGTGTCATATAACGTCGGTTGCCAAAGGCACCGGATATTACGACTGAGCGCATCGTTGAGGACGGCCAGTTTAATGGGTTCGGGCAAGGAGTCGTCCAACAAGAAGACGTCCGCCGCGATCCCCGGTTGAAAGGCGCTGGCATCAAGCACGGTGATCCGGGGATGAGGACCGAGGTTGGTTAAGTCATCGGGCATCTTGGCCGTCGGCAAGCTGGTGACGGCCAAGACCCGGGTCTTTTTGGCACCGTAAAGGCCATATTGCCATAGTCGTCGAGACCAGTAGAGCATCGGCCAATCAAAGAGGCTGCTCAAGACAAAGACGGAGCGAGGAAAGCCAAAGCGTCCGAGCAAAAACGAGGTGACCACGGTCAAGCCTGCCAAGAGGACCACCACGGGGAAAATCTTTCGAGAGATTTGCGCCGGACTAATCCACGTGGAAGGATATAAGTCATAACCACCCAAGAGCACTACCACAGCCAAAGACAGCCAGGGCGCTACGGCAAGGTAGGCATCCCAGTTGTAGGCTGGCGGAAGCCCTACAAATCGGACCAAAAAGGCAACCATAACCGATAAATTGACCATCATCATGTCGGTTATCATGGTGCCAATCCGCGACCATGGCAGGCTCGACCGACGGGAATTCACAGCGACTCACTCCTATCTAGTCCTCTCTATTCGCGATGGGGAAGGAATTCCCTGCCTCGAAAACCTGGAAATTGACTCTTGTGGGGAGGACTCAGTCGATTTTTGGCGAATCCCTCAAAGATGCGGCGAAGACGCGCCCGGCCCTGGAGTTGCGTAGGGAGCGTGCTTCGCTTCGGATTGCGATAGGCACCAGATGACACCACGGGACCAAGGATGAACGGCAAGGGTCTTTAGAATGGTACGAAGGGAAGTTTTAGGGTGGCCAAGGCAAGACCGTCGAGTAATGTGGCAGCGCGAAGACAGGCAGCAAAGTATGGTGTGTCGGCAGGGCGAGGATTTGTCCAAGTGTGGACCCCAACCTATGCCGCCGTGGCGGTCCTCCTGCTTTTGGCGAGCTCCGTGTGGGCCAAAGGACTCTTTTTTAACTATGCCGCCCTCCTCGTCGCAGGCTTTGTGCTGGCCGCTTTAGGCTTTTTGGCAGGGTGGCTGGATCGCAAATCGCTCTATCTCTTAATCCCCTGGGCGGCCGCGGCCTTGGGCTATACCATCGCCCTGGGTGATGCCGCCAACGTGGGTACGGCTGAGCAGGGGATCTTCTTGCACTGGACCTTAGTGGCCATGGCCGCCGGAGGATTGGCCCTGGCCAAAGACGCCATTCTCAGTCGCCGTTTTCTTGGCTTGGCGGGTTATCTCATCGCGCTCTTGGCCTTTGCCGTCCCGCTCACCACCGGCCATTGGCTCACCGTGCCTGGTGCCATCTTTGCCCCTAATCGCTGGGCCACCGCCTTTGAATATCCAGACACCGCCGGCGCCGTCTTTGGGGCAGGCTTTCTAGGACTTTCTTTTTACCGTCCGCCTTCCGAGTGGGAACGGTGGCTTAAACGCGGCGCAGCCATGATTAACGGGGCTGGCTTCATCTTGTCCCTGTCCCGAGGCGCCGATTTGATTATGCCCTTCGCCCTCTTGGCAGGTGTATTGGTCATTGCCCGCCGTGGGGCCTGGACGCGCATTTTCCATGAAGTCACGGCCGCCGGCATCGGAGCGACGCTGCTCTCCTTGGTGTGGCGGGGGTCGCTTCCTCAAAATCACATGGGCCCGGTCATCTTTCTGGGCATTGCCGCCATCATGGTCTTGGTCTGGGAAGGCCTAGAGTTTTTGTGGAGAAAGATTCATCTGGGAGCCAGGCAGTCGTGGATGGCGGCCATCGGGGTCGTGATTTTGTTCTTTGCCCTGCTTGGAGTCTATGTCCACCACAAGAGTCAGGAATCGGTCGTCGCGACGACCGCCAAGCCCTACAGCATTACCACGACCCATCCGGATATCGGAGGGACCGTGCAGGTTGCGCTTAGCGGGCCAGCCACCGTGTTGCTGCAAGCAAAGTCGCGCTATGACAATGCGGTGACCTTGGCCGGGCCCAAGGTGACCTCCACCGCCAGCCTTCATATTCCCCCGTTGGGAAGGGGCAATCAGGCATTTTCCGTGACCGTCACGCCCGTAAGCGGAGCCGTGTCGGTGACGAAACTGGAAATGCTGCCCGCTCACGCCGGCTCGCCTACGGATCTTTTGCCCTGGTTTGTGCACGTGCTGCCTCAGTCCATCTATAGCCGGATTGTGGAGGTTAGCGGTCGCCAACTCAGCGTCTGGCAGCGAGCGGTATTTGTCCATAACGGCATGACCATGGCCGAAGCCAACCCCGTCTTGGGCTATGGAGCAGGAGGTTGGGCTTCGCACTACCGTTCCTTTCAGACGCTGCCCTACACTTCACGCGAAGTGCATAATGGCTGGGTGCAGTGGTGGATCGATGGAGGAGCCTTGGCGGGACTTGGCTTTGCCGCCCTCTTAGCGGGCTTCATGTATGCCGTCTGGCGCTCCAGACGTCTTGCCGAGGAGAGCAGGTGGGTGGCTGCCGGTTTAGCGGCGTTGACGGGAGCGCTGTTGGGCCACAGCCTGGTCGATTGGGATTTGTCGTTTTTCTGGGAAGAACTCTTCTTAGCCGCCACCTGGAGTGTGTTTTTAGGAGGGGCGATTCGCGCTGAAGGGCCGCTGCTCTTGGCCAAACGAAAGATCTGGCCGCTTTGGACGGCCGCCGGCATCTCCGTGGTGATGGCGCTCTTTACCTTCAACCTGGCCCAGGCGCAGGGCTACTTACAGGCAGCCAACCAGGCCGCCGGGGTTGCCAAGCCCAACGATACGGTCGTTTTGGCCAAATTGAAGGTGGCTTTGGCGGATCAGCCCAGTTTGGGCGCCGCCCAGCAACTGAACGCGGAACTTTTGGCGAATCTGTCTACCAAATCGAAAAGCGGAGTGACCTTCCAAGAGGCTAATTCAGCCTATCGTCAGGCGCTTAAGCTGTTGCCTACGTCGGCGACCGCCTATGCCAACTATGGGACGTATTTGGTCGCGGCCAAACAGTATACGGAGGCCCTTAAGGAGTTTATGCGGGCCACTCAGTTGGCGCCGATGGATTCAGCCAGCCTGGATATTGCTTGGCAGGGCTTGTATAACGTGGCGGTGGCGGGCCTAACCAGTGGCAACCATGCGCTTACCCTGGCCTCGGCAGAAGATCTTAAGACGGCCTTTTCGAATTACGCGAGCTTTGGCCGAGCAATCCCCGAGGGCATGATCCCTTCCCTGCAGTTGCCCGCGCCTACGGGTGCCGACCAGTTGGCTGAGGGCCTGTCATTATTGATGCAAAATCAACAAAAGGCTGCAGCTAAGGAATTTGCCACGGTCACCCCCTCGAACTTTGCTGCCACGGGTCACGAGTGGGTGGAGATCATCGCCCTGACCCAAAAGCCGAAGTTCTGGAAGTCGAGTGGGATTTTGGGCACGGTGGCTAAAAACCTCGTTCACTGGAACATGGTGAAGTAGGTGATTTCTCCAAAGGCCGAGGCGGTAGCGACTCCAACGTTGCAGAGCGTGGGCTTGATCGTGGGCTACACGGTGCTTCTGACCACCCTGTCACTTTTTCGATGGCAGCACTGGTTTGCCACGGGCTGGGACCTAGGCTTTTATCAGCAGGGTCTTTGGGCCCTTTGGCATCGGGGGCCAGGCGCGTATTCGAGCATGACCGGCGAGCCGGTCATCGCGGATACCGCTTCCTTCGTGCTTTGGCTGTTGGCACCCTTCTACCACTTTTTAGGCACTAGATTTCTCCTGGTTCTGCAATCTTTTAGCCTTGGTCTCGGCTACTGGTGGATCCAACAAATCGGGCACGATTTAGAGGTTTCTTCGGCTCAAAGCCGACTGGTCGGCCTCGTCTATCTGCTCTTTCCCGCCCTGTTGGCGGCGAATTTGTATGACTTTCATCCCGACGTGCTCGCCGTGCCGCTGCTGTTTGCCGCCGTCCACTACGCGCTTAAAGAACGCTGGCTGGCTTATGCCGTCGCCGTCTTTTTGGCCTTGACCGTTAAAGACATGGTCGCGGTCGCCGTCGTCGGGTTAGGTATCAGCCTGGTATGGGGCTCGGGCCGTCGGGTAAAGCTGATTGGCGCTGCCACCATGGTGGCAGGCCTGGCCTGGCTTTTTGCCACCACGGCCTACCTCATCCCCTTGTTAGCGGGCCACCCGATGAGCCAATGGAGCGCGTATTATGGCCAATATGGCGCTACGCCCATCCAGGGCGTCAAGACCCTCTTGAGCCATCCTTGGCGCTTCTTTGGCTGGGCCATGGCGAAACGTCCCTGGGAATATCTTGTCTGGATCTTTGGTCCCTTGCTTGGTATCGTGGGGTTGGGCGTTCGAAAGGTGGGACGCGAGGCACGTTGGATCATCGCTGGACTCGTCGTGCTGGAGATCAATTGCCTTAGTCGCTTTCCTGCGCAAACCTCGCCCTTTGATCAGTACAGCCTTTTTGCCCTACCCTCACTATTTGTGAGCGGATTGGTTGGCATCCGCGCATCTTCTACCTGGGCAGCCACTATGAAGGGGCCAAAGGGCCGCTTTTCAAGGATGATGGCCATGGTCGAGAGCCGACGGCTTGCGGTAGCCCTATCGATTTCTGGGATCTTTTTGCTGGTGATGGCGTGGCACCTTCACGACACGACCTGGCATGGAACTCCTCCAAATCAGCCCCAACTGCGCTATGCCGCCTCGCTTATCCCCCGGTCCTCGCCCGTGGTGGCACAGAACTTCTTAGTGCCGCACACGGCCAATCGAGCGGATGTGGCGGTGGCGAACACCCTGGGCTCGGTGGTGCTTAAAAGGGGAACCTATGTGTTTTTGGATGAAAAGTTTTCGACGGGGACGACTCCGCCCGCGATGGTAGCGCAGTGGACGGGATTTTTCGCCAAGCACGAAAAACCCATCTATCGTAAGGATGGAGTAAGCTTATTCAAGATTGTGCGAACCGTGCCCACGGGAGCACCTGCTTAACGACTGAGATGCTGGCAGCGGGTACGACGTTATCTTATCGCCAAATGGGGTGAGCATGCATGGCCGAACAAAGCCTTACGGGGAGTGTCGAGATCGAGTCTGGGTTAGGCTCCTTAGTCAACTCCGACCGTCTGGCGCCCTGGGTGTGGGTCTTTTTATACACGGCCGTTTTGGCTTCGCTTTCTGCCATTCGCTATCAAGCGTGGTTTGCTACCGGATGGGATCTGGGGCTTTATGAGCAGGGTCTCTGGGCGATTTGGCACCACGGCCTCTTGGCCGATTCGAGCTTCACGCATCTACCGATGGTGGCCGAATCGGGATCCTTAATCTTGTGGGCCTTGGCCCCCCTCTATCACGTAGGCGGCACGGGCCTTCTGTTTGCGTTGCAGTCATTTGGCTTTGGACTCGGCTATTTAGGCATTATTCGCATCGGTGAGGACTTGGCCGTAGATGCCCGGACGCGCCATGTGATCGGGCTGGTCTATCTTATTTACCCGGCACTTTTTGCCGCCAATCTTTACGATTTTCACCCGGCCACGCTTGCCGTACCCCTACTCTTTGGCGCCGTGCACTTGGCGCTCAAGCAGCGCTGGTTCCCCTATGGGGTACTCGTTCTGCTGACCCTGACGATGAATGATGTCACCGCCTTGGCGGTGATCGGCCTTGGCCTTGGGCTGGCATTTTGGTCGCGCGATGCTCGCCGCTATGCCGGGATCTTGACGGCGCTGGGCGGGTTCTTCTGGCTGGTGTGGATGACGGGCTATTTCTTGCCCCATTTCACGCATCAAAGTTTTTGGCTCCCCTACTATCAGGCCTTCGGCCCTACCTCCCACGACGCCCTTTTAGCCATCGCCAACCGTCCTTGGATCCTATTTCAGTGGCTCCATTCGCTACGCTCGCTAGAATACGTGGCCTTCATCATCGGTCCCGTCGTGGGCCTTCTGCTATTTAAGAGCCGATGGCAGGCGTGGACGTGGTTTTTAGGGGCGCTGTTTATCGTCGAACTCAACGGGCTTAGCAGCAACCTTGGCCAAACGGATCCGTTTGATCAGTACAGCGTGCTAGCCATTCCTGCGATCTTTGTCGCGCTCCTGGCGATTGGGCAAAATGTGCAATGGCGGACGGCTTGGAAGTTTCGCTGGCGTGGCCTGGTTCCTATCCTCTTTTTGCTAGTGACCCTCTATCATCTCCACCAGACCACCTGGCAGAGTGCGCCCAATAATTCCGTGGAGTTGGTGGCTGCCCAGGCTCTGGTGCCCAAGGCAGCGCCCGTGCTCGCCCAAAACTACATCATGCCCCACTTTGCCAACCGAAATCAGCTGCTAGACAGCAATCTCTTGGGGACGATTCCCCTCCATAAGGGGACGTTTTTAGTCTTGGACACGAAATTTTCCACCGGCAATACCTCCTCCCAGCTGGTTTCCCGGTGGGCCACCTATTTGGCGAAAACGCAACACGTCGTCTATCAGTCTGACGGCGTAAGCGCCATCGAAATCACTCATCGCGTCGCAAAGGGGGCCATCGCGACTCATGCTTAACGTGTTGACGGCACCCGTCCGAAAGCGCATGCCTGCCCGAATCGCCCGACGATATCACGATCTCTCGCGGTGGATGGAACTGACCAAGAACTTAGCCGTACGCGATGTGGAGATCCGTTACAAACGTTCATTACTTGGGCTCTATTGGGCACTTATCAACCCCTTGGTAATTGCGGCCATTTACGGTTTTGTCTTCAAGGTAATCTTCCATGCTTCGTCGAAACCGATTCCTTATCCCGTGTTCCTGATTACAGGGATCACCTTTTGGAACTTTTTTGCCAACGGCCTAATGTCAGCCACGACTAGCGTCAGTGGAAACGCGGCGCTTTTGGCTAAGCTGTATTTTCCTAGAGTAGTTCTACCGACTGCCGCAATATTAGCGCGACTTATCGACTTTCTTTTTTCTGTGGTGATTCTCCTTATTTTCATATTGTTGTATGGAGTTCAAATTCATTGGACTAGCCTATGGATTATCCCAATACTGGCCATTCAGCTCGTGTTTACCTTTGGGATAGGATATATTCTAGCAGCATTGAATGTGCTCTATCGTGATATGAATCAGCTCATTGGGTTACTTATTATGGTCTGGATCTACTTCTCACCGGTCATGTATCCCATCGCGAATGCGTCTCCCACAGTGAAGGATGTGCTTTTGACCAATCCCATGGGGGCCATCATCCAAGCGGAACGGGACGTGATTTTTACGGGCCACTTGACTGAACCAACTTTCTTGTGGACTGCGGTTCTTTGGAGCGCTTTGGCATTCTTTGGCGGGTTGGTCTTGTTTAAAAAGACCGAGCAGTTGTTTTCTGAGGTGATGTGATATGGGGAGAATTTCCGTCGATCACGTCTGGAAACAATTCCAGTTGCGTCATGACCGGGCCGATAGTGTAGGAGGACTTTTGTGGCAGATGGTGCCTGGACGTAGAAGCCATATGGTAAAGCGCCCATTTTGGGCGCTGCAAGACATTGCTTTTGCCATGGAGCAGGGAGATAGTGTGGGCATCATTGGCCAGAACGGTTCAGGGAAGAGCACTCTGCTTAAAATTTTGAGCCGAACGATGCAGCCTACTCGAGGCCATATCGAGGTGAGCGGACGAGTATCGGGCTTAATTGAGCTCGGAGCGGGATTTCATCCTGACTTTACCGGCCGGGAAAACGTGATTTTAAACGCGTCTATCTTAGGAATTCGGCGGCGAGAGATTGAGAAAAAAATGGACGAAATCATCGACTTTGCCGAGATTCCCGCATTCATGGACACGCCAGTCAAGTACTATTCCTCGGGCATGCATGCACGCTTAGGCTTTGCCGTGGCCACCTCGGTGGACCCGGAGATCTTGATTGTTGATGAGGTCTTGGCCGTTGGCGATGAAGCCTTTCAGCAAAAGTGCATGGACCGCATCTTTCGCATGAAGCGTGAAGGAATTAGCATCCTTCTGGTGTCTCACGGACTTGACAGCATTGAACGCCTCATGAACCATGCCGTATGGATTGATAAGGGGATCATGCGGGCCGATGGGAATCCTCGTGACGTCGTGCGGGC
>JAJZZI010000105.1 GCA_021797635.1 Bacillota bacterium
GCCGTCCCGTCGTGGACTTCCCCAATCTTGTAATTGACCTTCGTGTAAAACAGAATGCGCTCAGTGGTCGTGGTTTTACCCGCGTCAATATGAGCCATGATGCCAATATTACGGGTCTTCTCTAAACTAAATGAGCGAGGCATGATGACTCCCTTCTTGGTTTACCACCGATAATGGGCAAAGGCTTTGTTCGCCTCAGCCATACGATGGGTTTCATCCCGACGCCGCACCGCGCCGCCGGCATTCTGTGAGGCATCGACCAACTCACCAGCCAATTTCTCTTCCATGGTGCGTTCTCCCCGCTGGCGGGAAAAATTCACCAACCAGCGAATCGCCAGCGACTGTCGCCGACTGGGACGAACCTCCATGGGCACCTGGTACGTGGCTCCACCCACTCGGCGGGGTCGCACTTCCAGTAGTGGCGTCGCGTTTTTGACGGCCGTTTCAAATACTTCCAGCGCGTCGCGACCCGTTTTTTCGGCCACCATGTCGAATGCATGATAAACAATCGCTTGAGCCAAACTCTTCTTACCGCTTACCATGATCTTGTTGATCAGGCTCTGCACCAGCGGACTTCGGTAAATCGGATCCGGTGTTACCTCGCGGGCCACCGCTTGTCCACGTCTTGGCATAATGTCCTCCTCGTCCTACTTCTTCGCCGCGGGCTGCGCCTTCTTGGCGCCATACTTAGACCGACCCTGGGCGCGCTTTTGCACGCCGGCGGTATCCAATGCCCCTCGAACGATATGATAGCGCACGCCCGGAAGATCACGAACTCGACCCCCGCGCACCAGCACTACTGAATGCTCTTGAAGATTGTGACCGATGCCAGGGATATAAGCGGTCACTTCCTGCCCGTTAGTTAAGCGGACTCGAGCCACTTTGCGCAGCGCGGAATTCGGCTTCTTCGGGGTGATGGTCTTGACGCTGATGCATACTCCGCGCTTCTGGGGGCTCTTTTGCAGCGCCGGGGCGGACGACTTCTTCTTTCCCTTGCTGCGTCCATGTCGCACTAACTGATTAATTGTCGGCATCTCGCGCCTCCTTAAACTCTCCATGTTCATCCATCAACCTGTTGCATCATCCGGCACACTTTTCGTCAGCGCCGCCGCCGTCGCGTTAACCTCGATTCCGCACATTTCACCCAGGGCTTTCATGGTGTCCACATAGCAAACAGGCAGGTGGCGGCGCTCGCTTTCAGCGATAATCACCGACACCACCTTGAAATCCGTATCCCGAGCCACATACACTTCCAGCGCGTGCCCCGCGATCACCTGTTTCAAGGTCTCCTTCGCGCCTACTACGCGCCATCTAGATTGCCTCAGCGCTTGCGTCGACACAGCACCTGTCTCCTTGCGTTCCCGGCTTAGGCACACTAGGACATTTTATCACCGGGGGCAAACCAGTGTCAACGACGCGTTCTTGGCCTCGTCGGTGCCCCGCTTGCCCCCGGCGCCTACCCCACCACAGGATTGGCCAGCGCGTCTTCCGCTTCCGCCTCTTGGTATCCTTCAGCCAACTGCACTTCCACGTTGCGGTACCGAGACATGCCCGTGCCTGCTGGCACCAGCTTGCCAATGATGACGTTCTCCTTTAAGCCCAGCAAGGGATCGCGCTTGCCCTTGATGGAAGCCTCGGTCAAGACCCGGGTGGTCTCCTGGAAGGAGGCCGCGGAGAGGAAGGAGTCGGTGGCCAGCGACGCTTTGGTAATTCCTAGCACGACCGGCTTGGCGACCGCCGGCATACGACCCACGGAGAGGACCTCCGCATTGGCGTCTTCGAAATCGAATCGATCCACCAGCGCACCGGGAAGCAGGGTCGTGTCTCCCGCCTCATCGACCTTCAGTTTGCGCATCATTTGCCGCACCATCACCTCGACATGCTTGTCGTTGATGTCCACGCCTTGGGCACGATACACTCTCTGCACTTCATGCAGCAAGTAAATCTGAATGCCCCGCGGACCCTTCACCTTCAACAAGTCGTGGGGATTCACCGATCCTTCGGTGAGCTCTTCGCCTTCTAAGACGCGGTCGCCCTCATGCACCTTAAGGCGAGACCCAAACGGGATCACATAACTTACCGCCTCCGCCTGCTCCCCGCGGGTGGCCACGGTGATCTCGCGCCGACCCTTGTTTTCTCCGATGTGGACCGTGCCTTCCAACTCCGAGATTATCGCCTGGCCCTTAGGTTTTCTTGCCTCAAACAACTCCTCGACGCGAGGAAGTCCCTGGGTGATGTCGTCCCCGGCCACCCCACCGGTGTGGAACGTGCGCATGGTCAACTGCGTTCCAGGCTCGCCAATGCTTTGCGCAGCGATAATGCCAACCGCTTCTCCCACCTCAACGACCCCACCCGTAGCCAAGTTGCGTCCATAACAGGCCACGCAAACCCCGTAGCGCGCTTGGCAGGTTAGGACCGATCGAACGATCACCTGTTCCACGCCAGCGTCTACGATGCGCTGGGCATCTTCCTCCAAGAGCATCTGGTTCGGTTCAGCCAACACTTGGCCGCTAGCGGGGTCGACGACGGACTCGGCCAACAAACGGCCGACCAAGCGGTCGTACAGATTTTCGATCACGGTGCTGCCATCTTTAATCTCGGACACCTCAGTGCCTTCGGTGGTACCACAGTCAATCTCGCGGACGATGACATCTTGGGCCACGTCGACCAGCCGACGGGTCAAATAGCCCGAGTCCGCCGTGCGTAAGGCCGTGTCTGCCAAGCCTTTTCGGGCCCCGTGAGTGGAGGTGAAGTACTCCAGTACGGTCAGACCTTCTCGGAAGTTCGCTCGCACCGGCAACTCGATGATCCGCCCTGACGGATCGACCATCAATCCCCGCATGCCTGCCAGTTGTGATAGCTGCTGCACATTTCCTCGGGCTCCGGACGTGGCCATCATATACACCGGATTTTCCTTGTCGATGGTCTGCATCAAGGCCTGGGTCACTTCTTCCCGGGCCCGGGTCCAGATGTCGATGACCCGCTCATAACGCTCGTCGGCGGTAATCAATCCTCTTCGGAACTGGCGCGCCACCTGCGTCACCTCCGTCTCGGCCGCATCCAAAATCTCTCGCTTGCGCTTAGGAATTTGGATATCGGACACAGCAATCGTGACCCCGGCCCGCGTGGCAAACTCAAAGCCTAGCCGCTTGATTTGGTCCAGCGCTTCCGCCGTTCGAGCGGGTCCGAAGAGGCGAAAGGCATCGGCGACAATTTCCGCCAAGATGCGTCGGTCCACCACTTTGTCGATGAAGCGCAGCTCGGGGGGCAGGGCTTGGTTAAACATGAATCGGCCTAAGGTTGACTTACGCCGCTTGCCGTCAAAATACATTTCCACGGGAGCATGGAGATCCACGACACCCGCCTGGTAGGCCATCTCACCCTCGGCCAGGTCCGAGAACAACGAACCTTCACCCAAGGCATTGTCCTTCTCCATGGTGAGATAATATGATCCCAACACCATGTCTTGAGTGGGAGTGACCACTGGGCGACCATCTTTGGGATTTAAAATGTTCTGTGATGACAACATCAGGACGCGCGCTTCCGCTTGGGCCTCGGCCGACAGGGGGACGTGCACGGCCATTTGGTCGCCATCAAAGTCCGCGTTGTAGGCCGTGCACACCAGGGGATGGATTTGAATGGCCCGCCCTTCCACCAGCACCGGTTCGAAGGCTTGAATGCCCAAACGGTGCAAGGTAGGTGCCCGGTTGAGTAGTACCGGATGCTCACGAATCACATCTTCGAGCACATCCCACACTTCCGGTCGCACGCGTTCGACCATGCGTTTAGCGGACTTGATGTTATGGGCATAGCCTTCGTTAACCAACCGTTTCATGACAAATGGCTTGAAGAGTTCCAAAGCCATCTCCTTGGGAAGCCCGCACTGGTGCATTTTAAGCTTAGGTCCGACGACGATCACCGAGCGCCCCGAATAGTCGACCCGTTTGCCCAACAGGTTTTGCCGAAACCGTCCCTGTTTGCCCTTGAGCATATCGGATAGCGATTTCAAGGGGCGATTGCCCGGGCCCGTCACCGGACGTCCACGGCGCCCATTATCGATCAGGGCGTCTACCGCCTCTTGCAGCATTCGCTTCTCGTTGCGCACGATAATGTCGGGAGCTCCCAAATCTAACAATCGCTTGAGGCGGTTGTTGCGATTAATCACCCGGCGATATAAATCATTCAAGTCCGAGGTGGCAAACCGACCTCCGTCCAATTGCACCATGGGGCGCAAATCGGGGGGAATCACGGGAACCACGTCCATAATCATCCACTCCGGCCGGTTTCGCGATCCGCGAAAGGCTTCGACTACTTCAAGCCGGCGAATCGCCCGGATGCGCCGTTGCCCACTAGAATTGTTAAGCTCTTCTCGGAGCTCGACCGCCATACTGTCAAGGTCTAATTCAAGCAGCAACTCTTTGATGGCCTCCGCGCCCATCATGGCGCGGAAGTGGTTTCCGTACTTTTCTCGGTACTCACGATACTCGGTCTCGACCAAGAGCTGGTTCTTCATCAAGGGCGTCGTGCCGGGTTCGATGACGACATAGGACGCAAAATAGAGCACCTTTTCGAGCGCTCGGGGGGACATATCCAAAATCAAACCCATCCGGGACGGAATGCCCTTGAAGTACCAAATATGCGACACTGGGGCGGCCAGCTCAATGTGGCCCATGCGTTCACGCCGCACCTTGGAGCGAGTCACCTCGACGCCACAGCGGTCGCACACCACCCCTTTATAGCGCACGCGCTTATACTTGCCGCAATGGCACTCCCAGTCCTTGGTGGGTCCAAAAATCTTCTCACAAAACAAGCCTTCACGTTCGGGCTTCAAGGTCCGATAGTTGATCGTCTCGGGCTTCTTCACCTCGCCCTTGGACCATTCCCGGATTTGTTCCGGAGAGGCAAGAGCTATGCGCATGGAATCGAAGTTGTTTACATCTAACATGGTGGTCGACCCCTCCCGAGTTTTAAAATTCTTTGTCGTCCCCATCGTCGTCGTCGTCGATACCCACGTCATCGACCTCTTCCGGCTCTTCGGTCACAGGAACCTGGCCACCTCGACGCAAAACCGCCCGGGCATGCTCGGCCTCTTCATCAAACCCCATGCCTGCCCCCGGCTCTAAAAGATCTCTGCGCAGACTTCCTCCGGGAGCATCCTCCATCATCCGATGAAGGTCTGCACCCTCACCTTCTTCTCCATTGTCCGCGATCAGTTCGAAGCCGCGCTGTTCCATAATAGGCTCGTCGTCCAACTCGCGGATCTCAATTTCTTCATCCAACTCGTTCAGAATCTTGACATCCAGACCTAAGCTCTGCAGCTCTTTAATAAGCACTTTAAACGACTCGGGGACACCCGGCTCGGGGACGTTCTCTCCCTTGACGATAGCTTCATAGGTCTTAACCCGCCCGACCACGTCGTCCGACTTGACCGTCAAGAGTTCCTGCAAGGTGTAGGCGGCGCCATAGGCTTCTAAGGCCCACACTTCCATCTCACCGAAGCGCTGGCCTCCAAATTGCGCCTTGCCGCCCAGCGGTTGTTGGGTCACTAACGAATAGGGACCGGTAGAACGGGCGTGGATTTTGTCGTCCACCAAATGGGCTAACTTCAGCATGTAGACCACACCCACCGTGATCTCGTTATCGAATCGCTCACCTGTACGTCCATCGTAGAGCACCGTCTTCCCCGATGCTGGTAAATTGGCCCGCCGAAAGAAATCGAGAAGGTCGCCCTCGCGGGCACCATCGAAGACGGGTGTTGCTACTTTGACGCCAAGCATTCGCGCCGCCCAACCCAAATGGGTTTCGAGAACCTGACCAATGTTCATGCGACTCGGTACTCCCAGCGGATTCAGCACAATTTCCACCGGGGTGCCATCCGGCAAAAAGGGCATGTCTTCTTCGGGCAAAATCCGAGAAATTACCCCTTTGTTGCCGTGGCGGCCGGCCATCTTGTCGCCCTCGGAGATTTTTCTCTTCTGGGCAATGTACACTTGCACCAGTTGATTGACTCCCGGTGACAGCTCATCCCCCTGCTCGCGGGTAAACACCTTGACGTCGACGATGATGCCCGACTCCCCATGGGGAACGCGAAGCGAGGTATCCCGCACTTCCCGGGCCTTTTCGCCAAAAATAGCCCGCAACAGCCGCTCTTCCGCGGTCAGCTCCGTTTCCCCTTTTGGGGTCACCTTGCCGACCAAGATGTCGCCCGGTCGCACCTCAGCGCCAATACGGATAATCCCCCGGTCATCCAGGTCACGAAGAACCTCTTCACCGACATTGGGAATATCTCGCGTGATTTCTTCTGGACCCAGTTTGGTATCGCGCGCGTCGCATTCATATTCCTCGATGTGAATCGAAGTAAAGACATCTTCTTTAACCAAGCGTTCGCTCAACAAGATGGCATCTTCATAGTTGTAGCCTTCCCACGGCATGAAGGCCACCAACACGTTGCGTCCCAAGGCCAATTCTCCTTGGTCCGTCGACGGACCATCGGCAATAATCTGCCCTTGGACCACCCTGTCTCCTCGCCGGACAATGGGTCGCTGATTAATGCAGGTCCCTTGGTTGGAACGGGAGAACTTCAGCAGCTTGTACACCGAGACGGTCAGGTCGTCGTTTTTGATCACCAATTGGTCTGCCTGAACGTGATCAACCACGCCGCTCTTTTGGGAAATCACGACCACGCCCGAGTCCCTGGCCGCTTTGCCTTCCATTCCGGTGCCGACCACGGGAGAGTCGGGAACTAAGAGCGGCACCGCCTGGCGTTGCATGTTGGCGCCCATCAACGCGCGGTTGGCATCGTCGTGTTCCAGAAAGGGTATCAAAGCCGTGGCAATCGAAACCACCTGCTTGGGCGAGACATCCATATAGTCCACCCGTTCCGGTGATTCTTCCAAGATTTCGTGGCGTGAGCGCACGGTCACCCGCTCCGCCTTAAAACGGCCATTTTCTTCTAAAGGCTCGTTGGCTTGGGCGATGACCGTATCGTCTTCCTCGTCCGCAGTCAGATAGACGATGTCAGCCGTTACCACCCCGCGCTCCTTATCAACCCGACGATATGGGGTTTCAATGAAGCCATAGGCGTTAATTCGGGCAAACGTCGACAGCGATCCAATGAGCCCAATGTTCGGCCCTTCTGGGGTCTCGATGGGACACATTCGACCATAGTGAGAATGGTGGACGTCGCGCACTTCAAAGCCGGCTCGCTCCCGCGATAGCCCGCCAGGGCCCAGCGCCGACAGCCGGCGCTTGTGCGTCAATTCAGCCAGGGGGTTGGTTTGGTCCATGAACTGAGATAATTGGGACGAGCCAAAAAACTCCTTAACCGCAGCCACAACCGGGCGAATATTAATCAGGGCCTGAGGCGTAACCGACTCCATGTCCTGAATAGTCATCCGCTCACGCACCACGCGTTCCATACGCGACAATCCGATGCGAAACTGGTTCTGCAGCAACTCGCCTACGGAACGCAAGCGTCGATTGCCGAGATGGTCAATGTCATCGGAAGTACCTACTCCCTCGAACAAGGCCATAAGGTAGTTGAGACAGGCAACCACATCTTCTCGGCTAATGGTCTTACTCTCAAAGTCTGGCTGACCATTGGACACGACCAGAACGGTTTCGCCATTTTCCAAACGCACCAAAATCCGGCCCACCCGAGCTTGATCGAGGCTTGTCGCAACATCTCGGCCAATATGGTCGCCCTCGCGCACGAGAATTTCTCCCGTCTCCGGATGAACCACCGTCTCCGCCGCCGACGTGCCGACGATACGACGGCGAAAGGCCAATTTCTTGTTAATCTTGTACCGACCTACCCCGGCCAGATCGTACCGCTTGGGTTCGAAAAACAGGGATTGCAGCAGCGTTTGAGCACTTTCCACGGTCGGGGGCTCGCCGGGCCGTAGACGCTTATAAATCTCGATGAGAGCCTCTTCGCGATTTTTCGTCGTATCTTTCGACAACGTGGTGCGGATTCGGGCATCATCACCGACCGCCTCTACGATTTGCACATCAGTAGATAGCCCTAGAGCACGAAGCAAGGTGGTAGCTGGCAGCTTACGGGTTCTATCCACCCGGACCGAGAGCACGTCATTCGAATCCGACTCGAACTCCAGCCATGCTCCTCGATTAGGAATGACCGTCGCCGAAAAAATCGGCTTCCCCGCTGGGTCCAATTGCTCACCAAAGTAGACCCCTGGGGACCGAACCAGTTGGCTAACAATGACGCGTTCTGCCCCGTTTATGATGAAAGTGCCCTTATCCGTCATCAAGGGAAAGTCGCCCATGAACACATCTTGCTCTTTAACTTCACCCGTCTCTTTATTGATCAGGCGGACTCGAACATGCAATGGAGCAGAGTAGGTCACGTCGCGCGCTTTGCACTCTTCCACCGAATACTTGGGCGTCTTCAAGGCATAGTCCACAAACTCCAAAATCAGGTTGCCGGTGAAGTCTTGGATAGGCGAGATATCGCGAAACATTTCCCGTAGTCCGTCTTGCAAAAACCACTGGTACGAATTTTGTTGGATCTCAATCAAATTGGGCATATCGAGAACTTCCTTGATGGAGGCAAAGCTCACCCGCTCTGCCGCTTGCCCCGTTTCAAGAGAATTGGCCAATTCACCGTCAGCTCCTTGTATCCCAGGTTTTCTCCCTATGGCAGCCACAACCGACAAGCACGATTACCAAAGCGTATACGGCACTGGAATGAAATGGCTTATAAAATATAGCAAGTAATAATAGTATCACAAGCCCACCCAAGGGTCAAGCCGTCAGGCGACCCTTGGGTGGGCTCTATCATTTTGTTGTAACCTACTTGATTTCGACGGCGGCTCCGGCCTCTTCCAGCTTTGCCTTCGCTTCTTCCGCCTCCGCCTTAGCCACCTTCTGCTTCACGGGCTTGGGGGCACCGTCCACCACCGCCTTGGCTTCCGTCAGTGATAGACCCGTCAACTCCCGCACCGCCTTAATGACTTGAACCTTCTTGTCACCTGAAGCCGTCAAAACGACGTCAAACTCCGTCTGTTCAACCTCTTCGGCACCCGCTGCTGCAGCTCCGCCAGCTTGAGGTTGAGCCGCTACGGCAACGGCGGCCTGAGCAGTTACGCCAAACTCTTCCTCTAAAGCTTTCACTAGCTGCGACAATTCCAGCACGTTCATCTCTTTAACCGACTCAATGATCTCTTCGACCTTAGCCATCAATTTACCTCCTTGTAATCACCCTCACATCTGCTTAGAGAGTGTTAAGCATTTGCCTCTTGCTTCAAACGAACCTGATCCAAGGCACGTGCCAAATTGGCGATTGGCGCGTTCAATACCCAAGCCAACTGTTGAATGGGGGCGTTTAAGGTGCCGACCAGTTTTCCTAGGAGCACTTCCTTACTGGGCAGTTCCGCTAAACTTCGCACAGCCTTGGCGTCAAACGAAGCCTTGCCAAGCACACCCGCCTTGATTTCCATGCGCCGGAATTCACGGAGGGCATCGGCCATCCCCTTGGCTGCAGCCACAGGGTCGTCATACGAAAACGCCACCGCCGTGGGTCCGGTTAGATAAGGGGCCAGGCCTTGCACCCCCGCTTCGTCAGCCGCCCGCTTGATCAAGGTGTTCTTAATCACCTTCAAAACCACACCGCGCTCCGCCAACTTACCGCGCAGCTGTCCCATCTGCTGAACGGTCAAACCGCGATAATCGGCTAGCACGACCGCGGTGGCTCGCTCAAAGTCCTGCCGCGTCTCTTCAATCACTTGGGCCTTTTGAGCCGTGGGCACACCTATCACCTCCCGAACAAAAAAATAACCTCCACCCAACCACAGGGCGAGGACGACGGATCAAGTCCGTGTTCCACATATTGACCTGGATGGGATATTGAGCCAGTCTTGGCACCCATCGTCTTGGGCTTCTTGGACACTATAGCATTTTTGCGGGGGCCCCGCAATCGGTATCTGCCCATCTGAGCTGGGTGACTTAGGAAGATGCAAGCAAAAACTTCGCCATCTCGGCGGGTGCTCTCTGGTTGGGCGAAGCGGCCCATTGTCTCCGCGAAGAGTTTACGCCGATCGCCCTACGGCGAAGATGAGCATCCCCTCTGTGCATCGGGTCATGATCTGCCAGGCTTGCCTAAAACGCAAGCCACTGGCAATCAGCAAGAACTCGAGACGCTCTACCCGAGTCCAAGCGCTCACGCGTGTGGCCTAAGCGCTATGTTCGCTTTTCCGCTTCGAAGGCCAGCGTGTGATCCTTCAGCACCCGATCCACCAAGGCTTGCAGCTTTTCATCCGTATCAAACGGTTCCGCCTCAGGTTCTTCGCGTTCGACAGGTTCCTGCAATCCGGACGTCTGCTCGTTCTCCCGGGCCGGTACCGATGGCTCAGAGGCCAGGCGCTCGAGCTGCCGTTCGGCTTCGCCCAGAGCGCCCGAGGCAAATCCTAAGAGCCCGACCATTCCCGCCATGACGATTAGCGCACCCATCGATACCGAAATCGTCACGGCCCCCGTCCATATGGCTCCATGGCTAGAGGCAAACCCAAGCCAAAACGGCGCGACACCGATCCAAATGCCGCCCAATAGCAGGACCGTCGATAAACCCCCT
>JAJZZI010000145.1 GCA_021797635.1 Bacillota bacterium
TGGGGTGTTTGGACACATTGCAGCCACCAAGCAGCCTCTATTAATACTAGAAGCGTTTAAACTGGTTGCATCGTGCCGCGAATTTGCCGACGTTAGGTTGTTGTTTGTCGGCGCGATGGATCCGTCGATCGAAGCGGAGTTTAATTTGACCGTTCAGAAACTTAACCTAGCCGATCGAATAGATGTTGTGGGCTACGCCGAACCGGAACAATTTGCGAACCTGTTCACGGAGGTTTCTTTAGTGTTGAACTTGCGCTCGCCATATATGGGCGAATCTTCCGGCAGTATGGCCCACGCATTGTCCCAAGGACGTCCGACCATTGTGACGGACGTTGGCGCGTTTTCTGAAGTTCCAGATTCAGCGGTCGTCAAGGTGGATGAGCATCTTGACAGTCACGGTCTTGCCTCCACAATTATGGACACCTTGCAGGCAGACGTGTTAAAGAGACTGTCTGTTAACGCTGTTGAATACGCAACAGGTTTTTCGTGGTCGAATACTATTGACCGCTACATGGTGCCAGTATACATCTCGAAGCAAAGCAGGGTGATAAAAGTAGCGATTAGAGAGGGGAGCGAGGTATTAGATTTAGGCCCTTTGGCGGCGACAATAGGGCAGGTGTGGTCCAACACCCTAATGATTGCCAAGCCCTGGAGACATCCGAAGAAGGTACGCCATGAACGGGTTTAGGGTAGGATTAGATGTGCGAATTTTGGCGAACAGCGAAAGAACAACTGGAGTCCCGTTGTATGTAAGTCAATTAGTCGACTACTTGTTACGATTCAACGAGGATACAGTGTTTTTCACAGACCGGCCCATTAGCACTATTCAAACTCAGACACTAAGACCCTGGGCCCGAAGCATACCGTGGCAGCAAAGTGTTCTACCGCTAGCTGCCATGAAAAGGAAGGTTAAGGTTTTTCATGGTCCCGCTTATTCTATTCCAATGTGGGGTAATTTTCGCAAGATAGTTACAATCCACGATGCTGGTTTTATTAAAAATCCTGAGTGGCTGGATCCACAGGTTGAAAGTTATTTGAAGCGGATGGTACCTCTGAGTGTTCGCAAAGCCGACATTATTATCGTGCCTTCAGCATGTGTTCAGGAAGACCTAGCTGACTACTTTCCGGAATTCTTCCACAAGACCGAAATAGTTCCGATGGGGTCAAGGTTTGCTGAATCGATCGAGGCAGCAACTGCTGGATGTCGGAATATAGGGAGACCTTACCTACTTCATGTTGGAACTCATGAACCTAGAAAAAATCTATCAACGCTTCTCCAAGCTTACAAAATAACGATAGAGCGGAAGGACTTCCCGTACGACCTGGTTCTAGTTGGTATGGACGGATGGAAGACTCGAACGCTCTTCGCAGAGATTGGAGAGCAAGATCTAACGAGGCGTGTAAGGGCGATAGGATATGCTCCAGATGAAGAGTTAGTCCGTTGGTATAGAGGAGCCAGTGGATACGTTCAAGCTGCACACTACGAAGGATTCGGCATTGCAACCCTAGACGCGTATTGTGCAGGGCTTCCAATTGCGGCGACGAGAACTGGGTGGATTCGAGACCATGGAGACTTGGGAGTTACTTGGATCGAAAACCCTGCTGACGTTGGATCGATAGAAGATTCTCTGCGACAATTGGTGAATTGTACCGCTCCACCTAGAGATCTGTCTCGCTGGAGATGGCACTCTGTAGCGGAGGGGCATCGAGCACTTTACCAAAGATTTTTGTGAGGTGCTGTGATGTGATGGCTCGGTGAGCACTGTGCAATTTCAACACAATCGACATTCTTCCTTGTCATATCGGGCCAGGTCAATACCCTCCCCACTTAAACATCATGATCCAGATCGACATGCCAATGAGTCCACCGGCAATGAGAAACCCAAGAAAGAGAGGGATAACTTGCCAGGCAGGCCCTCGGCTCTCTCTAAGGTGCATGAAGATGCCAAGCTGCAGTGCAGCTTGAATGACCGCAAGTCCCAAGATCGTCACCAAGAGGGCACTTGCGGGAAGAGCCCGATCCTCCACCAGAATAAACGAAGCAAATGTTAAGACGAGAGAGAGAATGTAGCCTACAACCTGTGGGGTAGGGAACTTCTCTTCTTGAAAGCGAGGTTGAATAAAGGCGAACCCGGGCTCTCCCCGCTCTTCATCCCAAATACCTTCTGTGGTGTCGCTAGCCATACTTCACACCTCCGAGAGTTAGGTAATCTTGCCGTACAGGTAGACAAAGGTAAAGATAAAAACCCAGACGATGTCTAAAAAGTGCCAGTAGAGGGAGAAGGTGTAGAGCTTTCTGGTCGTAACTGGGGTGAGTCCTCGTCGCGACAGCTGAAACAGCAGGGTCACGGCCCAGACGATGCCGAAGCTCACGTGGGCTCCATGGGTCCCAACTAAAATGAAGAAGCCGGAGAGAAAGCTGCTGACGTGCCAGGTAATGCCGTGACTCACATCGCCGACAAACTCATGAATCTCGGTGGTGACAAACGCGGCGCCCATCATCAAGGTGACGACAAGCCAGGTCATCATCGCCTTTTGCCTATCATTGCGCATGGCGTAAATAGCCATGCCCACGGTGAAGCTGCTGGTCAAGAGCAAGAGCGTTTCTAGCAAGGTGGGCGCGTAGTGAAAGATTTGATTGGGGGTGGGCCCAAAGACGATGTGACTGCGATAGACGGCAAAGACGGAAAAAAGACTGGCAAAGATCAGCATGTCGGAGACCAGAAACATCCAAAACCCGGTAATCTTGATGCTTTCTTGCTTGACCGAAAACTCTAGCGGCAGGTGGGGAGACTCCACCTTTGGCGGATTAACGGGAATATTCATCCCTGTAACCTCCCTAATGACCGTTCAATGTGCCGAATCTCATCGGCTGAGATGTGTTTGTGCTCATCGTAGTCAAATCCCGTAAAGATTAAGGTGGCGACGACGCCAAGCACGCCCAAGAGGGCGATCGGCCACCAGGTAAAGACCATGCCAAAGCCGAATATAAAGAAGGCAAATCCCAGGGCAAACGGGACGGGTGAGTTCTTAGGAAGCTCGAGTTCGCGGATGTCATCTGAAGTAAGCTGATCTTTAATCGTCGTGCCTTGGCGCTTCATCGTCCAAAACATATCGCGGCTGGTCACGACGGGAATCCGGGCAAAGTTGTACTCGGGCGCGGGCGAGGGCAGCGCCCACTCCAAAGTTCGGCCATTCCACGGATCGCCCGTGGCATCCCGCGGACTTTTAAAGAGACTCCAGACAATGTCGTAGACCAAGACAACGAAGCCGGCTCCCATCGTAAATGCGCCCAAAGTCGAAATCACGTTGAGTTCATGCCAACCGAAGCCGGAGGGATAGGTGTAAAGGCGCCGTGTCATCCCCTCGAAGCCCAGCATGTACTGAGGCACGAAGGTGACCCAAAAGCCAATGAAAAACAGCCAGAAGGCGAACTTGCCTTGACGCTCATTGAGAGAAAAGCCAAACATCTTCGGCCACCAATAGTGCAGTCCCGAAAGGAGGCCAAAGAGGGTTCCGCCGATGAGCACATTATGAAAGTGGGCTATCAGGAAGTAGCCATTGTGGAACTGGTAGTCTGCGGGCACCACGGCAAACATGACCCCGGTGGCACCGCCAATGGCAAACGTCGGAATAAAGGCGAGTTGGTAGAGCATGGCCACGGTCATGCGAATGCGTCCTCCCCACATGGTAAAGATCCAGTTGAAGATCTTTATCCCCGTGGGAATGGCAATGAGCATGGTGGAGAGGCCGAAGAAGATATTGACACTGGGGCCTGCGCCCATGGTGAAGAAGTGATGGACCCAGGTGCCGTAGGCCAAGAACATAATCGCCACGATGGAAAGCGTCATCGCCGTATAGCCAAAGAGGGGTTTACCGGAAAACGTGGCCACGACCTCGGAGAAGATACCAAAGGCGGGCAGGACCACAATGTAGACCTCAGGATGTCCGAACAGCCAGAAGAGATTGACATACATCATGGACATGCCGCCGTGGCCCAGCGTGAAGAACGATGACTGGAACAGGCGATCGATCAAGCTTAGGGCCAAGGCCACGGTGAGAGGAGGAAAGGCGAAGATAATGAGCGCGGACGTCGTCAAAGCCGACCAGATGAAAAGCGGCATGCGCATGAAGGTCATGCCCGGTGCGCGCATGCGAAGAATCGTGACCAGGAAATTGATCCCCGTCATGGTGGTGCCGATGCCCGCGATTAAGAGCGACATAAAGTAATAGTTTTCACCGACCCCCGGGGTGAAGGCTTTCTCGGTAAAGGGGGCATAGGCAGTCCAGCCGGCATCGGGGGAGCCTCCCAGCACGAACGAAATATTGAGGAGCAGCGCGCCAAAGGCAAAGAGCCAGTAGCTCATGGCATTCAGGCGGGGGAAGGCGACGTCGCGGGCCCCAATCATGAGCGGCACGACCGCGTTAAACAGGGCGAAGATGAAAGGCATGGCCATGAAGAAGATCATGATCGTGCCGTGGGTGGTAAAGACTTCGTTGTACTCGGTGGGTCCAATCGGCTGCACATGGGGCAAGGCTAAGTTGGTGCGCATCATGAGCGCATCCACGCCGCCCCGAAAAAGCATGGCCAAGGCCGAGATGAGGTAGAGTACGCCAATCTTCTTATGGTCCACCGTCGTGAGCCATTCACGCCAGAGCCAACGCCACTTCTTATAGCGCGTGAGCACGCCGAAAATGATGACCCCCGTGCCGATAATCATGACATCGGCACCGAGCTCGGTGGGTTTTCGCACATTTGCCGGAAATAGGGTATGCACCATATAGAGATAGAAGAGATAGACGGCCATAAATGACATGCTTACGTCATCCTTTCTTCATCGGCATTGCGATGTGGTTCGAGCCATTTTTTTGAGGATGATTAGACATAACCGGATACATGCCGCCCACTAAAGTAAATCCGTGGGTGACCCGGGGAAAGCTTGAGGAGGGATACCTGGAGTATTCTTGGACTCCCGTCGTGCTGAAGTGCAACAGGCGGTGATAGTCGGCCATGGTCATGGGCGGTTTCGTTCGATGCATCTGAGAGACCCAGGCGGCAAACTTGGCCTTGGGCACGGCCCTCGTGTAAAAAAGCATCTTTTCGAAGTCCCGGCCAGAAAACTGGCCGCTTCTTCCCCAGTAGAGCCCGGGTCGGCTCGCTTCAAGCCAGAGAGGAAGCACTCGGCCACCCATGGTATACTCCATGCCTCCCAACTGCGGGATCCAAAACGTGTTCATCGGTGAGTTGGCCGTCAGTTCGAAGAGCACGGGCTTCTTGGTCGGGATCTCCAAATAGTTGACCGTGGCAATGTGTTGGGCGGGATACTCAAACATCCACTTCCAGTTAAGCGAGGTCACGTCAATTACCAAGGGATGAGGATCGGGCGGCAGCTTGGCTAAGGCGTAAGTGGTGCGCACCGTGGGTATGGCGATGATAGCTAAGATCACCGCAGGAATGATAAGCCAGAGCAGTTCCAAGAGGCGGTGATCGCGCCAATCCGGCGTGTAAGGGTGCGGATTATGGGGCCGATCGCGATAGCGGATTACCGTAATCAAAAACAGCACAATGACCAAGCCGACGACGATGGCCATGGCTACGGAAGAGAAGATGATGAGATCCAATTCCCGGCGAGCAACGGGGCCTTCGGGATGGAGCAACACGTAGTGGCTGCCGCAACCGGATATCACGGGCAGCATGAGTATCCCTGCCACCAAAACGACCCAAGACTTGGGATGAAGGGGTTTAGCTAAGGCCAAGACTCTCGACATATACGCGCCTACCTCGCTTCGACCAAGATGTGATGGACGCTAGTATGTGTCTGGACTTGCACTTCCATGCGAAATTGGCGAAGATGTCCAACCGGCAGCAATGGCCGAGGCCAGGGTTTCGTGGCCAAGGCGTTAAAACGAGTGAGATGCGAGATCGTCTCCTCTAGCCTAATATCGTGGCACTTACGCAGGGGGCAAGAATGGGGAATTTCAACAGGATCTTCGTAGGGCTTGCCGGGTAGCATGGTATCAGCAAGCCACGATATCGGACTTCAAATCTTCTTGCTGGCGCATCATGGCAAATTCGGAATTGCAGTATAATAAATAGGAGAGTGCTCTAGTGGCAGGACAAGATGCCATGATCAAAGCGGTGACCGAGTCTCTGTCCGGTGGAGCTCTAGGTGTCTTAGGGATTACGGGCGTGGAGTTGGCGGAGGCATTGCCCACGGAACTACCCGCCAGCGCCGTGTTGGTCGACAAAGTATGGAGGACGGCGGATGGCAAGATCTTGCATCTCGAGTTTCAAGATCGCGCCGAGTCCCCCCTCTACCGCTTCTTGGAATATGATGTGCGCTTGGCGCGTCATCATCAGGCGGCAGTACGAACCATCGTGGTCTACCACGCGCGGGTGAGTCAGCCACCCACCCGCCTGGACATTGGCACCGCGTCGTACCAGATTGAGGTCGTCCTTTGCGCCAAGTTAGACGGGGACCGGGCATTAGCCACCGTCGACGACCACCTCCGTCGAGGTCGGTGGGAGCCCGAGGACCGTCTGCGCTTGGCCCTGGCCCTCATCATGAAGGTTAAGGACGTGGACCATGCGTTAACCGAAGTCTTACGGCTTGTCCCGGGGATCCCGGATGCGGGCGAGCGGGAATGTGTTGTCGGAGCGATTGTGGCTTTAGGTGCCATGGGCTTAACGCCTGGGCGTCGCCATCGTGTACGAAAGGGGTTGAGTGCCATGTCAACGTTGGCCCGCGAGCTGTATGAAGACGGGCGTGAAGAGGGTCTACAGCAAGGACGCGAACAGGGGCTGCAGGAAGGTCGAGAACAGGGGCTGCAGGAAGGTCGAGAACAGGGCCGAGAAGAGGAGCTTATCCAGGTGGCGATGAAATTAATGAAAAAAGGGATCCCGCTAGACGAGGTAGTGGAGATCACCGGCCTTTCCGTAGAGCGGCTGAAAGACCTTGGGGCTAGCTAATCGAATAGAAGTGTTTTCGTTGCGTTCAAGAGAAGGTAGGCATCCGCCTGCCCTAGTTGACTCATTCTTCCAGGGACGGTATAGAAGCCTGAACGTGTACGAAAGGGGTCGCATACTATGTTGCGGTTGGCCTACGCATGGTATGAAGCCGGGAGCAAATAGCCCTGACCGGGTCGAGAAGAGGGGATCACGAGCCTTCACGGCAACTAATCGAATGAATGTCTGCTAAAGGATGACTCGCGCCAACCTTAGGCTGATGGGGAAAACCTGTGCACTCCAAAGTACCTCTCGCACTTCGTTTTTCACTTCTAAAGGTCGGTCAGCACCTCAACCGGGTCGCCCGGGGAATGATTTTTTGGGACCACCGAGACATCTTAAAGCATGCCCCTTGCCAGACTATGGCATTTCGCTTCATGCTAACGGATATATGGAAAGCGCAGGTTGAAGATGGGAAGAAAAGGTATAAAGGCACTCCGAGACACTTCGTAGCGGCTCATCGCCTTCATCGATGACTTTGGTGAGGAGGGTCGCCCAGGCTTGGTCATCTGGGCGAGCCAACCTTATCCCGGGAACGGCGGCTGTCAGCACGGCTTGCAATTCGCTTAACGTGAAGGCCTTCGGTAGAAACATCTCGGCTACTGTGGTCGTGAGGAACTGATGTCTCACGTAACTTAGGGCGTCGGCCAAGATGTTCTGGTGGTCAAAGGCCAAATCTGACGTGGTGACCATCTCCCCCTTAGAAGAACGCAACGTGACCGCTCGTTGATCGTGAAAGACAGAAAAGCGCTGAACCTCAGCGGCATCGTCGCCGGCCCGCGCCTTAGCCAGCATGGCTTCGGGCATCAGCGCGATAAAGGCGACGCTGGCGGTATATCCTCGAGGATCTCGCTTGGGAGAGTAATAGGCGCCCAGCTGTTGCAAGCGGGCTTGAGGCACGGTAGTCAGATCGACATGGGTCTCTTCGAAGAGTTCTCGGCGTGCAGCTTCGGACAAAGTTTCTCGATCGAGTTGCGTAAACCCACCCGGAAAGGCCCACTGACCAGCATAGGGGTCGTCTCGGCGTCGCACCAGTAAGATCTCTAAGCTCGGCCTGGGCCCTGCCGCCATGGTAAAGATGCAGAGATCCACAGGCAGGCCAATCAGCATAAGGTGGCCGCTTTTCCCTCGATATGGCTTACTCATGACGCGATCACTCCCCCAAAATGGTATTTTGAGTGTAATCCATCTCCCATGATTTAGGCAGTTGGCACGCCTCAATGCATGGTAGTACGAGGCGAGGCGGCCCTGCCCAATGCGTGAGCGGAGCTGGAGCCGAATTTGCTGGGAGCATGGAACCAGAGGGGCATGGTAGGGGCAAAGCACGATCAGGGCAGATTTTTCGTGGCCGTGAGACGTGAAAACCGCTACCCCAGCGCGGGGAGGTCGGACTCACACACAAGCGGTGACCAACGTCTTCGGGAAGCGTTCCGTGATGCATGGGGGCCAACGCCTAGGTTATGGAGCCTCATCAGGGCGTGGCACGCTAAAAGCAGCCTCAAGGCGTAAGCGCTTCGTCCATGGCTAAGGCTCAAAGGGCCTTTTTGCCCCAAAGACGAGTATGGTCTTTGATGTGGGCTGGCCGATGAACCCATTGAGCGGAGCTCCGGAAGGCGGCAACATGGCATGCTTTGGCATGCGATGACCCCTGGTCCCTGCAGTTCTTGCCTGGCGGCGAATGGGTCGCGGCATCTACGTTGTCGTGATCAATGGTCCGAACGATAAAGGACGCCGAAACGGCGTGAAAACGATGTCGACCAGCCGTTCGCCTTGGGATGCTGGCCTCGCGACAACCTCGATCTGGTGCTTGGCACAAGCTAGATGTCGTTCAGGGAGAGCAACGGTAATAAGCGGCAAAATAAATCGGTCGGGGTGGTGGACTCGGTCATGACCCTACCCCAGCACGCAAAACCGTGCGGCTTAACGACCACGTCTAAGGAGCATAAGGAGCATAAGGAGCATAAGGATGCAAACACTTGGTAGTTCCGACACGCCCACATTAACCATTCGCGCCCCAGCCCTACTCAATTTGGCTTGTTTCGTGCGTGATGCCGCAGGACTAAGCGCCCATCAGGGATATCATTTAGGGGTGGACCAGCATTGGCCATATCGGGAAAGCCGCTTCGAAGAGAGCACGGATGCCGTAACCTTTTTGCAAGCGGGATATCAATGGCAGCTGTGGTGGCATCAATTAGTCGAGGCCCGCTATGCGGCGCTAAGCGCGGGTCATGGCGACGAAGAGGATTTAGCGCTGCTCCATCAGGGGCTACCTGGTTCGCTAGAGGGTCTCCCGGCCTTGCAACAGGCGGTAAGTCTCGTCTGGCCAAGCTTTTGGGGATGGTGGCTGCTTCCCTACGTTGGGGGCAAAATGGCGTTAGAAACGGTCGATTTGCCTCGAGATCTCTATACGAAATTACAAACCGTGGCTCCCGGAGGCTGGCATTGGGACTTCATTTATCGTTACCACATGGCAAAAGAGATTCACTATGATGGGTCTAAAGGTTGGGCCATTGTCCATCCCCACGATGCGTGGCATCACGAGTGGATGAGTTCCGAAATCTCTTCTGCGGTCAAACCGACGTGATCCTGGCGAAAGGCCTAGGCAGGCAATCAGCCCGCTAAAGGAACCTTTACGACCTGCATATCCAATGGACCTATCGCTGGGAAAGAGATAGGAGATCGCTTCGGCGGGTCGGATTGAGCCATGCAAGTAGGTGATCGTGCATATGCCGTTATCCCGAAAATCTTTCCTTGATAGAAAGATGAGACATGGGTTCATACCGTTCGTAGTAATGGATGGCCGAGTTGAACCCGTCGCCGATGGGTGGGATCCAGGCCTCGGGAACGAACGTGCGTATTCGTTTGGCCTTTTGTATCATGCCAAAAGGAGCCATATAGGTGGATTAGCCGTGATAGGGGGCGATGGCCGTGGCGGAATCGACTTGGGACCTACTTCTCGAAGCGGAGCGTTTAATTCAACGGCATTTTCCGGAAGCGGTCTTGGTCGGGGGAACCGCTGCGGCATTACCTGTAGAGCACCGCGTCTGGTTAGACGTGGATTCCGTTCTTGTCGATTTACGAAACCGCTTCCCGGAGGTGTTGGCCAAGCTTGAAAGTCTGGCTGGGTGGAAGACGCGCCGTGCTCATCCCCCAGTCCTCATCTTAGGCAACTTTCATGGCATCGACGTAGGAATTCGCCAGCTCATTCGTAGTGCGCCTTTAGAAACCACCAGGCTCAATGGAATTACGGTTCCGACGGTGGCTGAGATGTTGCGCATCAAAGGGTGGCTGGTGGTGACCCGTAATGCGGTGCGCGATTACCTGGATTTTTGCGCAGTGGCAGACCGTTTAGGTGACCACTTTGAGCGGGCTATGGCACCGATGGATCGTCTATATCCTCAGCCAGAAAACGCCGATTCGACCAGTCAACAGTTGGCGAAGATGCTGCTGAGCCCCTGCCTTTTGACTTTCGTCCGAGCGAGGATATGTTGACCGTGTGGCGAGAGCTTCAGCCGCCGTGGACGGACTGGGACTTTGTCACCAGGTATTGCCGGCAACTAGCCGGCAGGCTT
>JAJZZI010000049.1 GCA_021797635.1 Bacillota bacterium
CGAAGACGACAAACGTGGCTTACAATGGCATAGCACTACGGCCTTTTATGGGCACAGATTACGATGCCTGGTTGGGCCCCACGAGCCTTTGACAACGGAAGAGTGTATAGGGAGGATAGCCTTGAGCGAAGAAGTGAAACCCTCGATTCGAAGCATTTTAGAAACCTTTAACATCCACAGCGGTGAGCGTAGGCAAGTGGCGGAATTTGACAAATTGATTGAAGCTCCCAACTGGACCGCAGACGGCGAGCGACTCATTTTCAACAGCCAAGGAAAAATGCATGCGATAGACATTTCGTCCGGCACCATCTCCCCAATTCCTACGGGATTTGCCGTGCGTTGCAACAATGACCACATCCTTTCCCCGGACAACTTGCAACTTGGCATAAGCCATCATTGCAAGGAAGACGGAAGTTCGCGCATTTACGTGGTGCCGACAAGAGGCGGCGACCCGATGTTGATCACCGCCATGGGACCCAGTTATCTCCATGGGTGGTCGCCTGACGGCCAAACGCTGGTCTATTGTGCTGAACGCCACGGACAATATGATATTTACGCGATTCCTGCGCGCGGGGGCGAAGAAAGAGCTCTTACCGCCACGCCCGGGCTAGATGATGGACCAGAGTACTCGCCGGACGGCAAGTATATCTGGTTCAATTCCGTCCGCACCGGCTTGATGCAAATATGGCGGATGCAATCCGACGGGAGTCAGCCGGCGCAAATGACCTTTGCCGAGGCTAATCACTGGTTTCCTCATGTCTCGCCAAACGGCGCCTGGGTCGTCTTCTTGAGCTTCCGGGTGGATGAAGTCCAACCCCACCAACATCCCGCCAACAAGCACGTCACGCTTCATCTTATGCCCGCACAGGGAGGCGAGTCTCGGCCCTTGCTAGACCTCTTTGGCGGACAAGGGACGATCAACGTTCATTCCTGGGCACCGGACAGCGAACGCTTTGCCTTGGTTCGATACGAAGTCTAACTTAACGCGGCCGGCTGACAACCGGCCGAACTCGACCACCAGCTTGCCCCTGTACACCAGACGCACCTATCCCAAATCGTTCTGCCGCGCTTTGAGGAAGCGACTTTGGACTACTTTTAGGTTGGCCGTGTTGCCGATTGCCACTGTGGAGGATCTGATGGCCGATATCACACCTGCTTTCGAGCATCGGGTAGACCGCGAATTCTCGATGGACCAACCACCTGGTTTTTTGTCGGACGCGATTCCACTTTAAACCGGCTGCCGCACGCGGACATCAACGATTTCGCTTTTTAAGTCGCGGCCCACCGACCTCCAAATGACCCTTCGCGGTGACTAAAGGCCCTTTGTACAGGCTGCCCGACCCCGGCGAATTACCCTCGAGTGCGCTTCGAATCTCTCCCCTATGTAAGGCGCATGGAGATAAGCGCCATGCGCCACGAGCTTAATCTACGAGACGACTATTTCTTGGCGGTCCACTGTACACTCAGTGGGGAGGAAGCCGTCACGTTGGTATAGGGAGCCGAAACGGCCACGCCTACACTGGCTGCGTTGGAGTCACTTAAGGTGAGCGTGGCCTTGCCTTGACTATTGGTGGGCACCAAGAAGGCTTCACTGCCCTTACCTATCGCGGTTGGGGCAATCGTTTTGCCATTCGCGGTTGCGCTAAGCCCTATTAATGCCCCTTGGCCATTGGCGGGGGACACGGAAAAGGTCAGCACGACATCACGCTTTGGTTGGCCCGAGCGAGACGAGAACTCTGTGGTAAACGTGAGCGGCTTGCCAACCGCAGTGACGGCCGGACTAGAGGATGCGCCCGTGCCGCCGGTCTCGCCAGAAACCGTAAGCGGTGATAGAGTCGGGGCAGAGGACACTGGCGTGGTCGTAATGACCGTGCTGGCCACAACGGATCCACTAATCGCCGTAATCGTTGCCGTTCCCGGTTCTTTGCCAGCCATCAACTGCACCACGGCTACCCCCCCACCGTTGGTCGTAACTGAACTCGGACTGACTGACACCACTGCTGGGTCCGAACTCAAGACGGTCACGGGTACGTTGGCCACCCCTTGGCCACCTCGGCTCAGAGCATCGATGGCTAGATTTTCAATCGAGTGTCCGTCTGCCTTCAAGGGCGTGACGCTGGTGAGTTTGAACTGCGACAACGTTGATATCACCCGACTGGAAGGCACCGCTAACTCAAACGTCTTTTCCCGATATGATCCGAACGCTTGGTTTTGATATTGCAGGGGACCTAGCGAGCGTACCATCACGGTGTAGGTACCCGGTCTTAGGTGTCTCAGAGCAAGATAGTTTTTGTGGGAATATGGATGGACCACCCGGCCATTTACGATAAATTCGTAGTAGGGATACCCTAGCGCGTTGCGCACCCGCGCTCGAATAAAGGCGCGTCCATCTCGCGCGATTCCTCTTGCAGGGCCTCTAACTTGTAGGCTGGGAAGACCCACGTGTAAGGTCAAGGTCTGACTTCGGTAGCCGTTCAAATCGCGGCGCTCCATCTGACCCAACCCCAACGAATGAACCACGACTTGGTAGGTTCCAGCATTCAATCCTGAAAGGATCAGGTCATTTTGTCTAGAGTAATTACGAAGCAAGCGATGGTTCAACCAGAACTGATAGAGAGGTACGCCCGTTGCCTGCTCGACTTTCGCGCTGACGTGAATGCTGGAGTCGGGGGCCACGGCCCCCGAAGGGCCCACCACCACAAGGTGAGGGACATTTTGCGCAAAAGCTGTAGCGGACAACAGCAAAGATGCTCCCGCGATTCCGACAAACACTTTCCCCCGTCGAAAAGATCGGCCGGTATGATCCCGAGAGAACAGGTTTCGCATGATGCGTCACGCTCCTTTGGCTGTTAATGTCTTTCTGGGCAGGCCGATAGGCGCATGCAGCAATGTAATGACATGGCCCAACCGCTCCGTCCACTTCGCCTCCTCTCTAGAGCTCCTTGTTTTAGACAATCGCATCTTGTGACCTCACCTAAGAGGTGATGATATCATTCGATTCTTCAGTGAAAAACATGGGGGTCTGAGAGAGCAGTTCCGCGTTCGCTGATGCCATTTTGAGGTCGCACCCTCTTTCTCATTTTCACCATGAACTCTTTTAAAAGGGTATGCCAAATTCGCGACGGTACCGCTAAACCGCAATCGTCCTGCCCAAGCGAGGATTACGCCCAGTGGTGGGAGCACACCCACTTTGGGGGGGTAATATTTCGAGAAACTCTTGCCTTATTTGCTTGTCAACTGAAAACTCTTCATGCTACCATTTAACTGAAAATTATTTTGTTGAGTGTGAAATTCCACATTTCTTAGAAACATTAAGGGGGCGTTTTTATGAGTCGAACCAGACCCTTCCATCGGGGAGGGGCCCTCGCGGTGGGTGCCGTGATGGCAACGTCGGTCATGGCGTTTGCGCAAGTTAACTCCCCCACCCCGGTGACGGTTACCGTCAATGCCGAGGCTCCTTTGGCCACAGTGCCCGGTACTGCCCTGGGAGTAAATACGGCAGTGTGGGACGGACAGCTTTTGGACCCATCCGTACCGGCGCTGTTACGCAACATCCATGCCACGATGCTTCGCTATCCCGGCGGATCGACGTCAGATGTATACAATTGGGCAACGAACACGGTCACCGGCGGCTACGCCGATCCTAGCAACACGTTCAAGGCCTTTATGGGGGTTGCCCAAAGTGCAGGAGCCCGGCCCATCATCACCGTCAATGGCGGTACGGGAACGGCTGAGGAAGCGGCCGCTTGGGTCAAGTATGCCAACGTGACCCACCACTTTGGGGTAAAGTACTGGGAAATTGGCAACGAACTGTATGGTAGTTGGGAAGCCGGAAACTTCGCCAACAACCCTCAGGGTTACGCCAAAATGGCGAGTGCTTACATGACCGCGATGAAGGCGGTCGATCCCTCCATCCAAATCGGTGTTGACCTCATCGCTCCTGGGACGGGCGAAGCGAATTGGAACTCGACCGTCCTCGGCACGTTAAATAGCTTGGGTACGCTACCCAACTTTGGCATCGTTCACTGGTATCCCCAGAACCCCGGAGGGGAAACCGATATGGGACTGCTCACCTCCACCCAACAAATCGGCAGTATGATGAGCGTTCTGAAACAGCAACTCGACCAATTCGGCACTCCCATCCCCGTCTTTGTCACGGAAACCAACTCGGTGAGCTACAATCCAGGTCGGCAAACTACAAGCCTGACCAATGCGCTATTTTTAGCAAATGACATGATGGACTGGCTGCAATCAGGAGCTTCCAACGTCGACTGGTGGGATCTTCACAACGGCGCAACGGCGGGCAACGCGGCATCCACGCTCTACGGAACGACAAGTTACGGCGACTACGGTCTTTTGTCCAACGGGTCTTCCGTCAACGGGGTCACCGAACCGCCACCTAACACGCCATTTCCCGATTACTATGGCTACCAAATGCTTGGCCCTCTGGTTTCATCGGGAGCGACCTTAGTGGGTGCCGGATCTAGTAACGCCATGGTTTCGGTCCATGCCTCTAAACTCGCCAATGGGAATCTCTCGGTCATGCTCGTCAACCGTAATGTCGCCAAAGCCTACCCCGTCAATTTGATGCTGCAGGGATTTCAAGCTACGGGACCGGTTACAGAGATTAGCTACGGTAAACACTCGGCCGCTCCGACTTCGACCGTTTTGCCCAATCACACGGAGTCGGTGACCGTGTCCCCCTACTCCATCACCGATCTTATCTTTCAAGGGACCGGCCAGAGCGCCAATATGGATAACCGGCCCGCTGACGTCACCAGCTCAACCATCCAGGCTAGCCCTACCGTTCAGCCAAGCCACGTTCAAACGGTGAGCACGACCTTTCGAGACATCGGTGCGTCCATCAATCACGCCACACTCGTGGTCCAGCTTTATAACCCCGCTGGCGATATCGTCGACCAGGCCATGGCCTCCGATGTCTCTCTCAATCAAGGCCAAACCTCTTCACCGGTGAGCCTCTCCTATACTCCCATGGACGTTCAGGGCGTCTATACTGTGAGAACCTTTGCGTTTGCGCAGGGATCAACAGGCCCCATTGGCAGCAACCAAAATGCGGCGAGCTTCACCGTCACTGCTCCCGAATCAATCGCCCCGGGAGACGTCTCGGTGACGACCACGCTCTCCGCAAATACCGTCAAAGTGGGCACTCCTGTCACCATTACCACCACCTATGTAGACAACTCCACGACAAACTGGCTTTCCAACGGCGTCTTGGATCAGTATGTGTTCTTCGGTAATAACTTTCAGACGCAGTTCGCCACTAACGACACCTTAGCCCCGGGGCAGACGATTACCAACACGGCAACCTTTACCCCGAGCTCCCAAGGCACGTACGCGTTCCCAGTGGGCCTATTTACCAGCAACTATGCGCAGCTAATTCAGTGGATCCCCCAATCGGGAGTCACGCTCACCGTCAACTAGCCTTCTTCTACCACAGTCGACTCGCGGCAATGCTCCGAGTCGACTGTCTCCGATACGTGACCAAGCCGTCCTAAACGCCGACCTTTGGAATCTAGCGCCATTCATTCGTATTTTCGGCTAGTAGGTTCACCATAGCCGGTTCGGTCTGCCGATCGACATCCACACTACCCTCCAAAGGTCAAACTTCGCTTCTTTCATAAAGGATTGTGGAACCATCGTCATCGTAGGAACACGACGGTTCTTTAGAAGAAATTCAATTCGTCAATAAAAATAGGGCCCTGGGGAAGTCGGCTGGCTTAGTAGAACCGCCTGCCATCCGCGTTGGGTGACTTCTTACGTGCTCACTCCGCGTAGAACAGGTAAATATAACCTGCACTTAACGCGGAGCGCGAATTTACGAAGAGACCTGTAATAAGCATGGACCAGGGAGATTCTACGCCGAAGTCATGCAATTGCCCTTGGTCCTTGTTGAAAAAGAGCGCGAGTACACCAATCTTTGGGGCCCATCGTTTGGCGGCAGTTCCGGAGCATGCAACGACGGCCCCGTCCCCTTATACTAAGGGAGTGCTCCTTAAAGATGGCGGCAGTTTAAAAAGCCAAATCGCCGCCCCTCGAAAGAAGGCGGGAATCTCCATGCAAAAAGATCGTCCTTTATCTCTGTCAAAATTTTGGCACGGTGGCGACTACAACCCCGAACAGTGGCTAGAGACTCCTCATATTTTAGAAGAGGATGTTCGGCTCATGCACTTGGCTCAGGTGAATCAGGTCACCGTGGGGGTTTTTTCTTGGGCCAGTTTGCAACCCGATGAAGAGGTGTTTGAATTCGATTGGCTGGACCAGATCATGGATCGAATGTACGACCACCACATCGATGTGATTTTAGCTACCCCTAGCGGTGCGCGCCCCGCGTGGCTCGCCGAACGTTATCCAGAAGTTCTCCGGGTTGGACCTGACGGCCAGCGCAATTTTTATGGAGAACGCCACAACCATTGCTTCACCTCCCCGGAATACCGCCGCCTGACCCAGCGCATCAATTACCGGCTAGCGGAACGTTACGCACAGCATCCCGCGCTTAAGTTGTGGCACATTTCCAATGAGTTTAGTGGCGAGTGCTACTGCCCCCTATGCCAGGAGGCCTTTCGAGATTGGTTAAGGCGTCGTTATGGAGATTTGGAATCCCTCAATCGAGCTTGGTGGACCCGTTTTTGGAGTCATACCTACCAGTCCTGGTCCCAGATCGCACCGCCTTCCCCCCGGGGAACAGGCTCATTAAACGGTCTCAGCCTGGATTGGAAACGTTTTGTGACCGATCAAACCGTCGACTTCATCCTGAGCGAGCGAAAGCCGCTTACACTGCTCACCCCCAATCTTCCCGTCACCACAAATTTCATGGGCACGATTCCCGGGCTAAACTATTGGAAGCTTGCCCAGGTCTTGGACGTCATCTCCTGGGACAGCTATCCCCGTTGGCATTCTGAGGGCTCAGAGACGGATCTAGCCTGCTCCGTGGCCTTTAGCCACGACCTAAATCGGTCATTGAAACAGGGACAACCTTTCCTACTTATGGAAAGCACTCCCAGTATGACGAATTGGCAGGCGGTCTCTAAGCTTAAACGCCCTGGTATGCATCTCCTATCGTCCCTGCAAGCGGTGGCGCATGGTTCCGATTCGGTTCAATACTTTCAGTGGCGAAAGAGCCGTGGAGGCTCGGAGAAGTTCCATGGCGCCGTCGTAGACCATGTAGGTAATGAGCACACGCGAGTGTTTGCGGACGTGCGTGATACTGGAAGCGCCTTGAAAGAATTGAGCCGCATCGCTGGCAGTCGGATTCACTCCGAAGTCGCAGTCATCTATGACTGGGAAAACCGTTGGGCCATCGAAGGCGCGTATGGTCCCCGGCGGGAGGGTAGGGACTATCTTCCGACCTGTGAAGCCCACTACCGCGCATTTTGGCGACTGGGCACCTCAGTAGATGTCATCGACTCCGAACAAGATTTGTCTGCATACCGTGTGGTCGTGGCTCCGATGCTCTACATGGTGCGCACCGGCGTCGACAAACGACTCGAACAATTCGTGGAGCAAGGCGGAACTCTCATCTTGACCTATTGGAGCGGAATCGTCGACGACAGCGATCTGTGCTTCCTGGGAGGCGTCCCCGGACCGCTTCGGCGTCTGACCGGTATCCTGGTCGAAGAGATCGACGCCCTCACCGATACCGATGTCAACGCTCTCGTTCCAGTCATGCCTAATCATCTTGGACTTCTAGGAAGTTACGCCCTTAGAACCTTCTGTGAGCGCATTCATCCCGAAACGGCCACGGTCCTTGGCCACTATGGTTCAGATTTTTATGCGAAAGAACCCGTCCTGACGGTTAATTCCTACGGGCGAGGCAGCGTGTATTATATGGCGGCGCGTGCCGAGCAGAGGTTTTTGGACGATTTCTACTGCGGGCTTAGCAGGGAGTTGCACCTCGAGCGGGCACTAGATACCCCGCCCCCTGAAGGACTCAGCCTCAGCGTTCGAACCCATGACGAGACCCAGTGGCTGTTTGCCATGAACTTTTCCATTGAGCCCCGCATCGTGGATATTGGTCAGAACCCCCAGGTGGAGTTGATATCGGGTCTCGAAGCCAAAGGTGCGGTTACCTTGGAGCCCTTCGGCGTAGCCGTATTCGAACGTCCTTTAGCCCACTAGACCTCTAGGCCCTACCACCGAATGCCAAAGGCGGTGGTGGGGCCTAGCTCAGACCCCCTGCCAAGACCCCTCTCACTCTATTCAATGGGTTAGACGCTTGACAGGCAAAACTCCACCTAATCCGTGCGCCGATTCCGTACCTCCCACGACGGCTGATTAAGGTTTGCATCACGCACTTTATCTGTCACCAGATTGTTCAGTCTGGGTGAAGGAATTCGGCGTCAAACACCTTCGGATTTCTTCGCGCAGGTAGGCATCGGAACCTGTTGGTACGAGTGGAATGGCCCCCACCCCTACGCTTTCGATGCTTGCGTAGAAGCGATGGTGGACCCAATTGTCATGATGTGCCTTCGGCAACGGGAACACGACCAGCGCACGGTCGACCAGGCGTTTAAACGGCGCCCCGATCTCTACGATCGCGTCATGATACTGGTGCATGCTATTGACGGCATCCACCGGGGGAATAGGCATGCCGCCGCCATAGTTGCCGACATTATCGTCATGCCACTCGAAGCGATACTTGGCATCAAAGACCGTCAGTTGGCCTATCCCCTGCAGTTGGATAACATGATCGGGTTTTTGGGCTATGGTAGGCAGTCGATTATACAGGGGCTGGTAGAGAATTTCGATTTGCCGCCCATTTTTTAGTTGCACGCGAGCACAAGCCGCTCTTCCAGAACCAAGGGCAATGTCTTCAGGACGAACCGACGCCGTCGGTTCAACCATCAAGACTCCTTGGGATTCTTCGACCACCAAACGCACGATGGTCAGATAGCACCAATATTCGTAGAGCAGGCTAATATCTTTGGGACCAACGAAATAACTTTGTCCTTCCGGAAACAGCCCACGTCTTAAAAGGCGATGCCAGCGCACGACGCGGCGCAGGGCAGGATGTGACTCCGCTAAAGGGGAGGTGGGGATGATCGGCCCTCCCACGACCCTTTCTAATCCGCCTTCGGCAGCAAGCATTCGCAATAGGCGTGAGACCGAGCGAAAAATTTCCAGAAGGCGCTCATTGTCCATAACGCGAGGTTTGGCATCGTGGATACGCGTGAGCCTTCGGTAGACATCCTGGACCAGTTGCAGAACATAGAGACGTTCGGGAGTGAGCGTTGTCCAGGAGCGAACCTCACTGGAAAATCGATCATGCCCTCGCCCATATGCTCGCAGGTCGCTCGGTCGGGGCTTTCTTAGGCGTTGGATATCCACCACACGGTCCTCTGAACGCAGTTGCGGTGGCAAGGTCCTCCACGCCTCGGTAACGTCCCTGGCCAAGTCGGCCCACAACTTCTCCATTAGAGCTAGCCAATAGCTCCACAAATCTATGTTATCCTCAGATGCATCCATCGGCTGAACGAGATGGGAAATCAATCGTGCCGTTAATCCTCGCACCTGGTTCTCCAAGTCATTTACCATAATCTGATAGTCCGTCTCAAAATCCATCTTGCGCGATCGAACCTGGACCCTAATGCCGTGGTCCCCCAAACGGAGCTCCGTCCACCCTAATTGCCGAAAAGACAAGCTTAAAGTGCTCACAAAAATAGAGCCGTGGGCCACCCACTCCACCTTCAGGGAGCGATCCGCTTGCGTAACGCCCACACGTCGCCGGGCGCTAACTTGAACCGTATAGATCACGTCATCGTACAAAACTCTTCCCTCAGAGGGTCTGATTTCCGCAGCACCGAGGGCAAACCCATGAACTTCTCGTGCCCCCGCCTGCGCGTCGCCAATGGTCTTCACCTGTTCAGGCCCTAAAATGACCAAAATCCCGTCGGGACTCTCCATTCTTACCAGCTCACCAATAGGAGGCATAGCCGTCCTCGGTGTACGTACCCAACATCCGGTCGATTTTGGTGACGGTAAACGGCAATATGCCCAGATTGCGAGCCGCTTGCACAATCGTTTGTCGTGACTCCACATCAACGGGATCGCCATTGTGATCCATAAAGTCCGCCAAGGCTCGCACCATCGCCTCAATATCCGTAGCCATCGCGCTCCCATGAAACTTCGGAAGCAACCGTTGCACAATTTGCCGATCCAAAAGCGCCATACGCTGGGACTCGGTGTTTTTGGAAAGGCTCTCAGCATACGGCAAACCCAGCTGAATATAACGATATATTTCCTGGGCCACGCGGTGCCCGAACTGGCCTCGAGAGCCTTTCAATGACATCCACAAGCGTTGAATCAACTGTACACTAAGCTCGTCATCTGCCATCGGCGCTGCGCTCGCCCAAGGCCATGGGCGGGGCTCTATGGTCTCGAGCTTGTGCCAATCCAAAGCGCGGCTGACCACCAAGTCTTGCACCGCGGCAAGGTCAAATTCGATGACGTTGGCGCGGTCCAACACCCTTGGCGTTATCGACTGAACT
>JAJZZI010000169.1 GCA_021797635.1 Bacillota bacterium
ATGGTGCGGGAACGCGCAGTTATCCCGACCATCCCAATGTCGTGCGCGCCATCTTATTTGAGCCCAAGGCTAGCGTTCATCCTAACCACCATCAACACGAACACACCGACCAGGTGTCACTCTTGTCCGCCAATCTCGATGACTTGCCTGCCGAACTGATGGCGCATGCCAGTCAACGTCTTTTAGACGAAGGCGCTCTTGATGTCTGGTTGGATCCGGTGATTATGAAAAAAGGTCGGCCAGGGATCGTGTTCAACGTGCTTGCTTCGCCTAGCCAGCAAGACCACCTGGCCCATGTGATGTTTGAAGAGACCAGCACTCTGGGCATCCGCATCCAAGGGCCGTTCCAGCGGCGATCGCTGGCCCGACATCGTCAAAGTCTTGATCTTGGTTACGGCAGTGTCGAGGTCAAGTTCGGGTGGTTGGATGGCCAAGTGATCCAGGCGGCCCCCGAATATGACACGGTCAACGAGCTTAGCCAAGCGAGCGGTAAGTCTGCCAAGCTCATCTACCAAGATGTAGCCGCGCGCCTCAGCTCGTGGAGACCCGCATGAGCGCCGACGAGATGCGTTCCCTGCTGGAGGCGGTCCAGTCGAGCCAAACGACCGTCGAAGAGGCCTTGGCAAGGCTTCGGCTTGCCGATACGGAAGACTTGGGGTTTGCCCGCCTCGACCATCAGCGCTATCGCCGCCAAGGGCTCGCGGAAGTGGTCTACGCCGAAGGTAAGCTGCCCGAGGAGACGGCCTCTATTGTCAAGCGCTTATGGCAACAGGACTCCCCGGTGGTCATCGCCAGTCGAGTTGACCAAGAGACCTCGACGGCCATCCAACTCGAGGTGCCCGAGGCCGTGTATCACCCCCGCTGCCAATTGGTCATTGCCCAAAAGCCCAAGGCTCAAGATCCTGAAACCTTGGGCGAGATTGTGGTGGTCGCAGCTGGGACCTCCGACTTGGCCGTTGCTGAAGAGGCATTTTTCGTGGCCGAGGCCCTCGGCAACCCCTCTCGCCTCATCGTCGATGTTGGCGTTGCGGGCATTCATCGGCTCTTTGAAGTATGGCCTAGCATCGCCTCGGCTCGAGTCCTGATCGTCGTGGCGGGCATGGAAGGAGCCCTGGCCAGTGTGGTCGGAGGGTTGGCCAACGGTCCCGTGTTGGCCGTCCCCTCGCCGGTGGGCTACGGAGCGGCCCAAGGTGGCCTGACCGCGCTTCAGGCCATGCTTTCCAGTTGCGCCTTGGGGGTGGGCGTCTTCAACATTGGCAATGGCATCGGCGCTGCCGTGCTTGCCACCAAGATTAATCAACCCAAGCGCTAACCCAGGCCCCCGAGGCCACCTACTCAGGCCCCCAGTGGGTGGCCATTTGGGCTGCTTGGACGGGGTTTTGCGCCGATGCCCTCTGATTGATCACGGAAGAGAGTACGTGCTGATCCATCCAGTCAATCTGCGTGCGCGCCCTGTTTTCTCCCAAGACCTGAACGGCCACGATACCTGGATAAGGCGGCAAAAAGTATCGGTGCAGATAGGCTACCAAGGGTGTTGCCAGACGCTGGTCGCGACGAAGCGTGCCTCCCTGCACTTGCACCGTCCAGTCACCTTCATTCCAGTCTAAAAGCGTCTTGGTATGCCCCGAAGTGGTGTGATAAATGGTGGCGTTTATCCCAAGACCCAGATCGACCTGGCCGGCGGCAGGATGCGTGGAACGCACGAAGAGGGGATTATACTGTGCCAGGTATTGGAGGTAGTTGGGCGAACCGGGCCGTGGCTGGATCGCTTTTAGGCGTGCTGCACTAAACTGAGCCACGTTGGCATGGGGACTGAGAAAGCGGTTGATCAACGGACTATTGACCGCAAGTGGCCGCGTCGTATCGATCAGGAACACCACATAGGTCGAGGGAAGGGCTTGGGTCCGTGCGCTCAAATATCCTTTAGGGGGCTCTGGGACCACGGACGGCCCCTCCAAGGGCAGCAAGGTCTTTCCTGCGATGGTACCCATGGCCTTCGCGACCACAGATGGCGGATGCGGCACCAGCGGTGAAAGCACATGCACCACCACCCGCGCGGCGGCTTCCCCATCTCCCGCCGAGATGATGTAAGTCCCCGCCTTGGGAAAGAAAACGCGCAGGGAAAAACGCCCTGCCTGATTCACCCGACCATTGATATAGCTTGGCGTCTGGGGTAGCCCGGTGATGCTAAACGGGCTCAGTCCTACCGCCTGGCCATACTGGCTTAAGAGCTGGCCCGAAATCATCGAAAATTGGCCAGCATGGACGGTAGCCGGATTGGCCGTCATGGTGACTCGGGCGACCGTGGGATTATAAAACGAACGGGTCGGCACCAGACGATTGGCTGCCTCGACCAAGTCGATCGGGCTCTTCAGACCATCGGGCGCTTTAAGTCCATAGCTGGCGTTGGGCGCATGATTGTAAAAAGGGTTAATTTGATAGACAGCGTTGCCGTCTGCGAAGGATAGGCCGTAGACATCGCCGATGGAGGTGGAGGAGGCGGCCGCCATCGCCGGTGCAGCCGTCAATACGCCAGGAAAGGGAGGAAGCGCGAAGCGGTCCAAGGCTTGAATGATGCGGCGGCCTTCGCGCAGGTCCGCCGCCCGAGAACCTTGGGCCACCTCGACGGTCCATTCGCCTTCGTGCCAACTCAAACGCTGACTGGACGCATCATAGGTCGCCTGAAATCCCGGAATAAGGGGGACTAGCGTGCCCCCAGCCGAAGGGAGATGGGGCAAGGCCGCTTGGGCGGCCGCGGGACTTTGGTACTGGGTCCCCGAAATGGTCAAGAGATGGGTGTCCCGAGACGCCGAGGCCGTCGATGCCCGCTGGTTTATGGCTTCGGCTTTGGTCATAGCCCAATATTGAATCGTATAATGCGAGCGAGTGGCCTCAACATTTGCCGTTACGTAGAGCGGTCCAGGAGCATTCACCGAGGGCAATTCTTCGGCCACCAAGGCAGACATTTTCGTATGTCCTGCCAGATATTCAGCAATTTGGCCGTTTATGGCAAAGAGTCGGGCGTATAGCGCTGGTGCCGCTTCGGCATCCGCCCAAGACATACCTCCTAGCATCATCGAAAATAAGGCCAAAGCCATCATCCGTCGGGACTTTACCATGGGTTATGCCTCCTAAGCCATATATGCCGTCGCCATCTCACGGCTTCCTACATATAACGCCGGAACCTTGACCAAGGTTACGTTCTGCAAATCCCATCTTTAAAAAAATAAAGCGCTAGCCATCTAGCCCGCGATATTTTTTAAGCCCTGGTGGTGAATAGGCTACTGTAGCATAATGATATCATCGATGCGAATCTCATGGGAATCTTGAAGGGAGTGTCGGTGGCCCATGGATCAGAGGTGGACCAGGCCAAGTCGTGCGCGTCATCTTCTCGGGTCTATCACGGCGGGGGTCGTCGTGGGACTTTTGCTCGTAGGACTCGGACTGTGGCCGTTCCCCAAGACATGGTCACATGTGGGATTCGACACCGCGCTCGCCAAGCGGTTGGCCGCCGGAGATACCGTCCTGGGGCCTCCCCACGCCAGCGATGGCCGGACTATCTTCCGCCACCGTGCCAAAGCGAGCCATTGATTCAGACTTCACGGCCGCAGTCTTAGGCGGCTTCGGCGAGGGCCCCCGGTATGGGTACCATGTCGGCGCATGGGTGGCCGCTGCCGCCGTTCGCACGCCCGCGATTTGGCGATGGCCTAGCTCGCTTACCCATGGCATGGTGTCCACGCTACCCGCGGCGGAGCGCACCTTGCGCATTGTGGCTAGGGCCTTGAGAACCAATGACCAGGTCCATGTCGCGGAAGAAGCGCAAATATTATCGCTGAGAGGCAAAACTCCTGCTGCCATATCCGGAGCCAAAGCTATTGCCATCTCTACGGTCCCGCTCAGTCCCGGGTTGTTGCAGGGAGTCAACCAAGGCTTGACTACATTGCCATCGAATGTTGCGAGCGTCTGTGCGAGTGTGGCAAACCCGGAAATGGGGCCCTGCAACCAGCTAACCATTTTGTGGGTGCGACCGGGATCCGCCGCCTACGGGCCTCAAAGCCGTTTCGTCGGCGAGCCCCCATGATAGCTAAACGGCATCCTGGTATATTCCAGAGTCTCCAGGAAACGCTATCGCCATGGCAGAGAAACGGTTTTGGGATCGGCACTCCCGTCAAAATACAGTACAATCGCTGGCTTCCGAGTGTCAGCTCCTGCTGGCCGAGATCGACGCGCTGGAGGCATCATGGACCCATCCAGATAACCTGTTGATGCCCGCCAACCTGAGTGACATGAAGGCCAGTCTAGCGCAGCTTCACGCCGTGTTGGGACAAAATCAGGACCTGATTGTTCGAAAACTGGAGGTGTCGGGAAAGAAGGTGGCCCTCGTCTTCCTCAATGATATGGCGGACGAGCGTCTGCTACGCTCCGACATCTTGGCCCCGCTACAATCCCATCCTCCCGCGCTGACCGGATCGACCTCTTTGCTGAACGTGATGCAAAATACGCTGCACGCCCCAAACCTCAAGGGTTCTAAAGATTTTTCCAAACTGGTTTCGTCCCTGCTAAATGGGGACAGCCTCATCTTGGTGGAAGGTCACAGCCAAGCCCTAATCGTTTCCAGTTCCGGAGTCAAAGAGCGCTCTCCGGGCACGACGTCAGTCGAAAACGTGCTCCGCGGTCCCCAAGAAGCCTTCACCGAAAAGATTTCCTACAATCTGGGATTGTTGCGCGTTAGGGTCAAAGATCCCGGTCTGGAGATTCAATATCGAACGGTTGGACGAGGCAGCCTAACCAAGGTCGCCATCTGCTCTCTTCCAGGGCGCGTGGATGTTGACATCCTAAAGCATGTCGTCAGTTCGGTGGAAGCGGTGGCCACGGATTACATCACCGACTCAGGCGAGTTGCTGGAATATCTTCACCCAGGGATATTTCACATTTTCCCCCTGGCCGTCTCTACGGAGCGTCCGGACCGCGCGGAACGCGCCCTGTTTGACGGTCGCGTGGTGGTCATCGTGGACAATTCGCCGTTTGTCCTTTTGCTCCCCTCCGTCTATGTCGACTTCTTCCGCAGCCCGGAAGACTACTACATTCCCTGGGTGCCAGCCACGGGCCTGCGTTGGCTGCGCCTGTTTGCCGACCATTTGGCTGCCCTGCTTCCCGCCATCTACGTCTGCATTGCCAGTTTCAATCCGGGCGCACTCACCCCGTCGTTCATGTTGACGCTGGCATCTTCTCGCACCTTGGTCCCCTATTCACCGATGCTCGAAATCTTGCTGGTGATGGTGTTGGGCGATCTCTTAGTGGAGTCCTCGATCCGATCGCCTAAAGTGGTCGGCAACGCCATCCCCATTGTGGGCGGCATCGTCATCGGTGACGTTCTGGTCAGCACTCACTTGGCCGGAGACGTGGCCTTGGTCGCAGGGGCATTGGCCACCGTAGCCAATTTCACCGTCACCGAACCCACGATGCAGCAACTGATGCGGATCCAAAAGTACTGGTATTTGCTGTGGGCCGCCTTCCTAGGGTTTCTCGGGCTCATGGTCGGCACGACTTTGCAACTGGCCTATATGGCCTCACTAGATTCCATGGGGGTGGCCTATTTCAGTCCCGTGGCCCCCTTCCATCTCTTGGAGGCGATTAACGCCAAAATGGTTTTGCCGCCACGCTGGTGGCCGGATCGCGCCAGCGGGTCACGGAAAACCCAATGAAGACATCCAGTCCCATCACCCACCTTCAGTTCGGGCTGATGGCGGCCACCATCCCTGCCGCCTTCGCCGAACAGTTCTTAGCAAGCTCGCTGCGCGCCCAAACCGTGGGCTGGTGGATGCCCGGCCTATTCGCATTCGGCGCAAGTCTGTTGTTAACCTGGCCCGTATCCGCGCTGGTGGCGCGCCACTCCGAGATGACCATGCTGAGGATGGTGAGACTTCGCCTTAGCACCTTCGCCGCGGCCGTGGTCATGGGGCCTTTGGCCATTGGATTCTTCTTGTCGGCAGTCATCATCGTACGCATCGCTGAGCAGTTAATCGCCCATTTCATCCTCACCAATAGCCCCACCGCCGCCGTGCAAGTGATCGTGGTCTTGACCATTGGCGCTTTAGTGGCTACGGGCCCCACGGGACTTGGTCGGCTTTCCGAAATCTTGATCTTACTCATCGCGGGACCTCTCATCGCCTATCTCTTAATCATCTCCTTTCAACACGTAAACCCTTGGCTCCTTCGTCCCATCTTGGCCAATCCGTTGACGCATATCCGCGTCATCCCCCTGCTCCAGATGCTCATCGCCTATTCCCCCATTCCCCTGCTCTTCGTCTATATGCCCCATCTTCGCCCCCCTCGGCGGCCATCTTTGCCCTTGCGCTATGTGTTTGGCGCCCTGGCACTACTACTCTTGGCTCTCTCAGCAGCCGTCCTTGGGGTCTTCGGGCCTGAGGCCGGGGTACGTCTTCACGATCCGGTCCTATCGGTGCTAGATACCAGCAACTCTTCGATATTAATCTTCCAAACGATAGGTACGTTAGTCTTGACGCTCTTTCTCCCCCTGTTTTTCGTGGCCGCGTCCGTAAATTTGTGGGCTTTTAGCAATGTGGTCGAGCAACTTGTAGGCCAAAAACCCTCGGTCTGGTGGGCGTCAGGCGTAGCCGTCCTGTTGTTTTTCACCGTCGACAAGAGCCGTGCTTTTCACACCACAACCCTTCTTTCCCTGTGGAGCATCGGTTATGCCAGTTCGTTTTTGTGGGCTCTACTTGGGCTTTGGTGGACCTCGCTCATTACCCCGGGCCAGGAACCCTCATGAGGTGCTGGCAGATGGGGATTTTAACCATAGGCGCTATGACCGCGCTCAGTGGCTGCGGCTACGGTGTCTCTGTAGACAACCGAAGCATGGTCTCGGCGATCGGCTTCGATCCGGCCCAACACGGCCAGCAGATCATCTCGGCCGAAATCATCAACCCGCTCGCGACCGCGGCCTCACCCACGCCGATCGGTCCTCCCGACGTGGTCTTTTATGCCAAGGCCCATTCAATTACTAATGCCCTGTCGACCATCCAAGAGCAAGCTCCCGGCGACCTTGATCTATCTGGCGCCCAACTTGTGGTGTTCTCTTCGGCCTACCTGCGCCGCGGCATCCTTCCCGCCGTCTCCTTTCTGGTCCGTCCCGGAAATGGACGGCTGGCTGCCTACGTGGTGGTCTCAAGCCTAAGCGCTCGCGCTTTCATGAGCGTGCCCATCGCTTCCACCGCCGCGACGCCCTATTTTCAAATCTATGATGTCGAAAGTTTCGTGGCACCCCGACGCCCCGAGATTGCCAAGACCCCCCTTTGGATGGTCTACCGGGCGCTTTACACCCCCTGGATGGGCACCATCATCCCGCTGATCAACGCCACCGGCAAGAAGATTCGCTTTAACGGCTCAGTCCTCTTGGCCGACGGCAAGCTTAGTGGACGCTTGTCAAGTCAAGACACGGCCATCGTCAATATGCTTACCAAGGGGGCGGCAGGCTTGCGCATCAGCACCTTGGTGAACGGGCAAACGGTGAGCATTAACATTTCCCAGGTGAAAATAAGTCTTGGCGTCAACCGCCGTCTCCATGGCGATTTGCATCTGGCGGTACACGGCTTAGTCGAAGAAGACTCGCGCGGATTAAACCCTCCTGACCACCGCCACTGGCGCGACCTGGTCGAAAAGGCATTCGCCCTTCGCCTCGATTCGGTCGTAAGCCAAACCTTAACCCAACTGCAACGTGGGCATGACGACGTCATAGGCTTTGGCCTTCGCCTGCGCGCCCAGCACCCCACCGTGTGGAATAAGGTAAGATCTCGTTGGCCGAAACGCTTCTCCGAGATGCCCGTAGCCATTCAGGTCAAGGTAAAAACCTCTAGTGCCGGGCCGTAAACGCTATGGGAAAGAGCTGTTCTAGCGCTCATCCAGCGATAGATGACTACGAACTAGACAATACTACCTGTAAGGATAATGATCTTACACCGTATTGAGAACGTCTCGACATGGAATCCGAGGAATTTTCCATAAGCCCTGCTTACATTCAGGCACGACCATGCTGTTCCACCAAGAAGGCATAATCGTCTCCTACCGTACTTCACCGCTTCAGACTAGCGGGAACCGGCATGGGGCCCCAAGAATTCCTCTCACCACCTGTTGTTTTAACGTTTACCCCTCGGGACTCCGTTTCGTGCATGCCGCTCTAATACATCATGCGCGGATCCCTATAATGCTTGAACTCGATGACATTGTTGGCGGGGTCCACGACGGCCATGGTGAGATGCTCCTCGGCTAACTGTTCAAAGCGCACCGTGGGAGCTACTAAAAAGGGGATTTTTCGTATTTGGATCAGTTTGGCCAAGCGCTCAAAGTCGAGCTGATGGCGAAAAGTCACGCCAAAGTGGCGAGGATAAAAGGAGACGGGCGAGAGAATTTGACTAGGATCGGAAAGATGGCAAACAAGTTGATCGCCAAAAAAGTCCAACGTAATGCGATCGGCATAGCGCCTGGCCAATTTGCAGCCCAGGCCTGCAACATAAAAATCGACGACCTCATCCAAGTCGAGACATGGAACGGCCACATGGCAGGCGTCCTCTGGGTTACGCACGGTTAGGCCACCACGGTCCATCTATGCGTCTTGCGCCAGTAAGCCCGGGAGCGCCAATTCGCCAACCCATCAAACTCCCCCAAGGCGTGTCCTCCCTAAGGAGCCAATTCTCGTGGCAGTGATCTTCGGCCAAACCGATAGCAATTTCGTCCCCTCCTTGGCCGAGAGTATCTCCGAATTCGTCCCTGGCTAGTCATCGACTTCCAACAGGCTAGCCTTCAGAACCTGATGGAGCCCTGGAAGCCCCTTTAGCAGGCGTACGATAGCGGGGCAACGATATTGCATCGTGACAACGTAGAACTAGCGAATCTCCTAGTCCCAGGTGGATGATGAGACTTTGCACTACGAACAGTTTGAGTCAAGCGCGATCGATGGCGCGGCCGCATCGGACTCTGGGTACCATCCATTTGAACCCATTCGTCCAGGGGCACGGGGGAATCGAAACGCGATTGCACTATGTGCGAGATTGGACCTACGATGAGGATCGATCACAAGTTCGCACGCAGCAAGGTCCCCAGGTCATGGCGACGCTAAGGAATACCGCCATTGGACTATTGCGTCATCTCAAGCTACCCAACATTAGTCGAGCCGTGAAGCACCTGGACCGCCATCCCGAGCAAATCGCGGCGCTCGTCGTCCTCGGGTAATCCGTCCTCGAATCTCCTCGCCAAGCGCCCGGTCGTCGGCCGGGTTACCGCCATGCCCACGATCGGAGAACCTGCCCGCCCAAGGGCCCTTCCCCTGGGACGACTCATGACGAAACGCATATTGGTCTTGTTACCGCAATATTCTGTGCAGTACTTTGCCGTTACCTTGGCAGGGGGACCGCGTCCACGCCATCGACCAGCAGCATGATATATTACGAGACTCGCTTTATGCCAGTCTACCGCTCTATCTCCGGATGCCGGTGTTGGTGACCTATGCACGGGTATCCCGCGATGTGGCCGTCTGGCGACAGCTGATGCAAACCTATCGGATGTTGGGGGCGGAGGGGTGGATCGCGCGCCTCTTGCCGGAATAGCAGGCGGTAGAGCCCGATGCGGCTCCCCACATCTCTCCCATCATGATATGAGTCATGGGGCTGCAAAGATTAGCGCTCGCGATCGTCTTCTGGAGCCAGAAAGTCCTGGAGGGTCAGCGCCAGCCTCGGGAGATCTTCGGTCGCCACGGTCCACACCCGCTCGATTTGGATCTCATCATAGCCGTGGATGAGGATATTGCGCATCGCCTTCATTTGCGACCAGGGCAAAAGATCGGCGTGCACCGCACGAAATTCTGGCGTCAGGCGCTTCGCCGATAATAGTAATTTGATGCATCACCGCCGACTGGGTAAACTCATTGTCGTAAAAATCTTCCGAGGAGACGCCCCGGAGCCATTGGTGAATTTTGGCGGCGGGCGTAAGGTCACCGCGTCATCATGTTCGGACATAAATCACCTGCTGGGACGCCATGATGTGCGGAGCAAGTGCCGGATACAGATGATCCTTCTCGGCGAGATCCACGGCCCGCCCGAACAATGTTTCAAGGTCGACCGCGATCCCGCCAATATCTAAGAGGCTCCGCACCGGAGAGGTCGGGGCCAAATCATACAGGACATCGACGTCGCTGTCCGGGGTAAAATCGTCGCGCAAAACCGATCCGAACAAAGCAAGCTCCCGAATCCCGTACCGTTGGCAGATCACGGCGAGCCGATCGGGATCAATGGCAATCGGCAAGTGGTCGGGAATGATCACCATCGCCAATCCCTCGTTCTTTGTCGCTATCATACCGCAGGACTCGCGTGCCATTCAATGTAGCGCGGATTGATGGCCCCGCCGGATTTTGCGATGGATGACGTGGCGAGCCAACTCTTCGGCTTCCGCAAGGCTGTCCCGGGGATA
>JAJZZI010000064.1 GCA_021797635.1 Bacillota bacterium
GTGGCATTTTTCTGTGTGTTGCGGCCAGATCGTCCTATGGTCTCGCCACGACCCGCCACCTCTCCCAACTTTTATCCTTGCTGGGCCGTTGGACCATCACAGTGCAAAAAGCTCAAGCCGATATCCGATTGACAGTCAGCGGGCTTTTTCGCTAAACTAGACCAGACTAAGTTATTTATGCGAGGTGAGCGGTTGAAGTCTGTAAACATCCATGAGGCAAAAACCCATCTTTCGCGCCTGCTAGAGGAGGTCGTTCAAGGCGAAGAAGTGACGATTGCCAAAGCAGGCAGACCTATTGCACGGTTGGTTCCGATAACGACCTCACGTCCCATTCGGAAACCGGGATTTTTACGTGGACGAATCCGTATTTCTGAGGATTTCGACGCACCGTTACCTGACGACGTACAGCGCGGTTTCGAAGGATCCGACCAGTGACACTGTTGTTGGATACTCATATTTATTTATGGTACCTCGCCGATTCGCCGCGAATGGTTGAGACCCGTATTTCGCACCCTTATTAAGAGAACAATTATTCTTATTGTTACTGTTTATCGATAAAATCCGTGACTTATACGGAGCGCTGCCTTGGTAGCGCAGTGATTCGTCCCCGACGTGGCATGGGTGCTCCTCAACCTTGGGAGAGCCCTAGCCCCAAGACGGGCACAGGATTCCGTTCACCTTGTTGAGGGATGATTCCCTCTCCTCGATCGCTATGCTTGCAGCCTTCCACCGCACTCGGACCATGGATCTAAACGATAACGCTCCGTGCTGATGGCTTGGACCTTCCCATCGTCGACCTGATACACGGCCACGGGAGCGATCGGGGGCCAAAAGGTCCGACGGGTTTGTGGGCCTTGGCTCCTTCCTCGACATCCTCTCACGGGCCTCCGCCATATATTCAAAATATTCCTCAAAGGATAACCTTAGGGAAACGGAGAATCCTTGGGTATGAAACCATCCACGACATTGCCCCAAACGCCTATGACGGTGCTCTCGGCCCCCTCCATGGGATGGCCGGTCCTGGTCGCTCGCGTCGCTGAGCGGTTCGGCCTCGTGGACTGGCTGAATACCGTGATGGCGTGGGATCCCAAGCCGTGTCGATGGTCTCCAGGGGTTCGGCTGCTCGCCATCATTCTCTGCTATTTGGTGGACCCCCAGGCCTTGTACCAGGTCGAGGCGTTCTATGAGACGCTGGATGGCGAACTCATGTTTGGGCCCGGCGTGCATGCGAGTGATTTCAACGACGATGCGCTCGGACGCGCGTTACTCAAGTTCCATGCCGCGCACCCGGCCCAAGTGTATGCCGACCTGAGTGCTCGAGCGATCGCCACGTACGCGTTGCCCGCAGTGGATGCCGTGCATGGCGATACCACGAGTTTGACCTTAGAGGGAGACTATCCGGCGGCGGACGCCGCCGTGGAGCCTTCCCCGCCTCCGAATGCGACCGACGCCGAGGCTTCATCCGTGAAGGGACCCGTGAGCCCAGCCCTCACCGCTCGACCGAAGCGCGGGGGTATAACTAGGATGGCCATCGCGAGAATAAGCAATTGGTCTTAGGCGCGGTGACGCGATCCGATGGCATCCCCATGTGGGTGGATGTCAATGATGGCAATCTCAACGATACGGTCTGGGCCCGCCAGGCCTTGCGAGCGATTGAGCCCGCCCTGAAGCCCGGCCCCAGGTCCTGTTTGTAGCGGAGGACACGGTGGACGGGTTGTGCAGCGACTCGATCGCCTTTGTCTCCCGACTCCCCAACACGTATGCCCTGACCAACACGGCGAAAATCGCCGCCGCCCAACGGTTGAATCGTCGACGATTCACCTGTCCAACCGACGCGCAGATGGCCTGGGAGGACTGGAAAAAACGCCGACACGCCTTGCACTGGTGGAATGTAGAGGCCACACTCGGCACCCAGACCCGTCGCCGCCGACGCGCCGGCGGGGGCCCCTTGGAGACCGTTACCGAATGGGTTTGGACGGTCCGGCGAGGTGCCGTCCGCCAAAACTTTGTGGACCAAGAACGCGTCCGTCGCCGGACGTTTGTGTTGGTGTCGAATGCGACCGGACACACGGCCCAACAGATCCTTGAAGCCTACAACGGGGAGCACATTGTCGAGACCTCCCACGCGACCGTCAAAGGTCCCTTGTGCATCGCCCCGGTCTTTCTGAAAGATCTCCGAAAAATCACGGCCTACGTGTATGTGGTCTATCTGGCGGAGTTGCTCTGGACCGTGATCCAGGCGGTCGCTCGGCGGAACGCCGAGCTTCACGGGGTGACCCTGCCGTACCCGAATCAGCCGTTGCAAGACGCCCCCACGACCAAGCGGATCAAGGAATTGCTGAGACCCGTCACCATCATACGCAGTTGGAGCGAGAACGTGGTCTATCGGTCTATGGCAGAACTCACCTGGGTCCAACGCCTCGCCTGTCTTCTCGTGGAAGTTGAGCCCCGTTCCCTGATGGAAGTGCCGGCCCCATCCGGATAACCGCGCAAAACGGCAATAGGGAGGGATAAGGAAGGGTGCGAAATACGGATTGAGAGCGTCTCCGCCCAGATGGCCGATGTGGTCCAGGGTATTTTGGCCAGCGGCTTTTCAGAGCTTCCTGTGAGCGCCCACGATGCCAGTGCCGTGGCGGCCCTGCCGCCGATTCATACGGATCCATTTGACAGGCTACTTGTGGCTCAAGCCCTTTCCGGCCCGTTTCGCCTACTCACTGCTGATGCCATGGTAGCCAAATACTCTGACCTGGTCCAACTCGTGCTGTGAGGGGGAAACGCGGGTATTGCACCTTAGTGCTTATCCAGCAAACAGCCTAACTGCCAGAATCAAGGCAAATCCCGGGATGCCCAGCGCTCCTGAAACGAGCGCGGTGACCGGATTCAGTCCGACGGCCAGACCATCGGCTCCTAAAAAGTGATTCCAGAGAAAGATCATCATGACGGCAATCGCGGAATTGGCGAGTACTCGCATGATCCAACCAAGCATGGCGCCGGTAGACGTACGGAACATCACTAGCAACAGCAGCAAAGCCAGCCCGCCGACCAACACCTGTCCCAAATGCATGTCCCTTGCCTCCCCTTGGCTATATGCGCCAAGGGACAACCCTATGCGGATGACTCAGGGATTCAGCACAGCGCATCAAACCAGTTGGCAATTTGGGCGGGATTTTCGATTAAAAGACTCGGAGAATGTTCAGCCAAGACGTCGGCGGAGTGGATTCCTCCATAGGCCACCGCGATCGCCGCCACCCCGGCTCGGTGCGCCGCTTCGATGTCCGTCGGCGAGTCTCCAATAAAGACAGCCTCTTGCGCGCCTATCTCCAACTTTCGCAGAATGCGCTGGATGCCCATGGGATGGGGTTTAGGCTCCGTGACGTCATCACCCGTGATCACCATTGCTAAGAGCTGGCGTAAATTTTGTCCACGAAGGGCAATTTCCGTGGTCATCCGCCCCTTATTGGTCACCAAGGCATGGCGAACTTGGGGTCGTGTGCGGTCTATGAATTCCCTCAGCCCTGGGTAAAGGGTGGCCTTGGCCTCCAAACCGCGATAGGTTTCATAGAAAATACGTTGAGCGTCTTGGTAGCGGTCTTGAGGAACATGGTGACGAATCACGGCTTCATCGGTGGGACCAAACCAAGACAAAATCTCTTCATCGCTCAGATCCACGCCCAAGGCGTAGAAAAAGGCCGCGCGAAAGCTAGGCACAATCTGCTCCCGCGTCGGTGCAAGCGTCCCGTCATAGTCCCAGATCACCAATTTAGGTGCGCGGTAGAAGGTTCTCACGAAAACTCTTGCCTTCCCTCAAACGCCTTCAGCAAGGTCACCTCGTCGGTGTAGTCCAGGTCTCCTCCCATCGGCAGTCCTCGCGCGATGCGGGTGATTTTGATTCCCAGCGGTTTTATCAAGCGACTGAGGTAAAGAGCCGTTGCCTCCCCCTCCAACGAAGAGCCGGTCGCGACCACCAGTTCCCTAATCGCGCCCGTCTTGATCCGGGTCAGCAATTCTCGAATCTTCAAGTCCTCCGGGCCTACGCCGTCCATAGGCGAAATGGCCCCATGGAGCACGTGGTACCTGCCTTTGAACTCATGCGTCTTTTCCATGGCCACGACATCTTTTGGATGTTCCACAATCATAATCAGACCATTGTCACGCCCCGCATTGCGGCAAAGGGCACAGGGATCCTGATCGGTAAAATTGAAGCAGACCGAGCAATATTGGATGTGTTGGCGGGCCTCCACAATGGCCCGGGCCAAGAGTTCCGATTCTCCCTCGGGACGATTTAAGAGAAAGAAGGCTAGGCGTTGGGCCGTCTTGGGTCCAACGCCGGGCAACTTAGCCAGTTCATTGACCAAATCCTGAATAGGTGCAGGATAGAGCATCTTAGAACCCCGGCAGACCGGGCATATTAAGCGAACCCGTAACCTTGCCCAGCCGTTGTTGAGCCAAATCCTGGGCCTTGCTCTGGCCTTCGCGCACGGCGCCCAATATGAGATCTTGCAGCATTTCAACGTCCTCGGGATCGACGGCCTCTTTGGCAATGGTGATCGACTGAATCTCACCGTGACCGTTAAAGGTGGCCGTCACCACCCCTCCAGCGCGCACTTCTACCGTTTCAAATTTCAACTCTTCCTGCACCCGCGCCATGTCCGTTTGCACCTGCTGCATTTGCTTAACCATCTTCTGCATGTCCTTCATATTAAATCCCATCGACCGTTATCGCTCCTTTACGCCATCCTCGTCGATGCTACCCAGTGAGAGCTTGACCGGGGCACCAAACACTTCCTGCAGTCGGGCTGAAATCGCCTCCGGATCGATCTTGTTGACCTCGCTCCCTTTAGGCCCATCCGAAGACGATGGCTTTTCCGCTTCGCCCGCCCTTAGATCATAACCGATTTCCGATCCATACACGCGGCTAAACACCCGGGCCAGCACTTCCCGATGCGGTGCGCTGGCGATGATGTCGCGATGGGCAGGAAACTGAAACCAAATCACCACGCGGGCATTTTCCTCAAACACCTCAGCGTATTGCAACAGCGCATAGGTAGAGGGCCGTTCCTCACGAACCTGCTCGAGCACGTGGTTGAACCGCTCCGATGCCCCCGTCGGGGCCGAAGCAGCCGTCGTCGCTGCCGGCGCCGGCGGATCTGGAGGAGGTTCTACGGCCACCTGCGGCTGGCTATCTGGCTCGACAGTTGGCATAGCCAGCGGCGTGGTCGTCACCGATCCTTCCGATTCGACCACGGCGCTGGTCAGGTCCTGATGCACTTTAAATAAGGCCATCTCGGCCACTAGCCGCGGTGGAAAGCCTCCGCGCAGCCGAGTTTCGGCCTCGGCCAAGGCTTCCATCGCCTGAAACCAAGCCTCCTTAGCAATGGTAGCGGGCAGACGGCCAGAGAGCTCGCGATAGAAGTCGCGCCGATAGCTGGCCAAAGCCTCTTCCCCCAAGGTTCGATAGAGCATGAGGTCACGCAGGCCCTGGGCCACATCGCGGAGCATCTGACGGACGTCGCGACCCTCTTGCCAAATCATCTGCAAGCCGCTTAGCAGGGGCTTTAACGACGGCTCGGTCAAAGCCATCAGCAATTGCTCTAAGAGACTCTGATCCAATCCTCCTAAAAACTCGCGGACGGTGGCCTCGGATAGGCCTTGGTCATGGGCCATGGCCAAGACTTGATCCGTCAGGCTCAAGGCATCCCGTAAGGCCCCATCCGCACTGTCGGCGATGATGGCTAATGCATCAGGTTCATAGCCTTGTCCTTCTGCATCCAATACCTGTTCAAGGCGCTTTTGAATCGTGAAGGCATCCAACCGGGAAAACTGATAGCGCTGACAGCGCGACAGCACCGTCAAGGGCACCTTGTGCACCTCGGTGGTGGCCAAAATGAACATGACATGGGCGGGCGGCTCTTCCAACGTTTTGAGCAACGCATTAAACGCATCATTGGTAAGCATATGCACTTCATCAATGATATACACTTTCGTTCGTCCGATCACCGGCAAATGAGCAACGCGTTCGCGGATCTCGCGGATCTCGTCAATACCTCGGTTGGACGCGGCATCAATCTCAATGATGTCTAGATGCGCGCCTTGGTCCATGGCCAGGCACGAGGCGCAATTTAGGCAGGGTTCCCCATCCTGAGCACGGTTTAGACAGTTCACCGCTTTCGCCAGCAAGCGGGCCACACTGGTTTTTCCCGTGCCTCGAGGGCCGGAAAAACAATAGGCGTGCGTCAAGCGTTCCTGAACCACTGCCGCCTGCAATACTTGAATCGACCGAGACTGTCCCACAACCTCACTAAAGCGCCGAGGCCGGTATATGCGGTATAGGGCTTGACGTGCCATGCCAACTGGCCCCTTTTACGACGAGGCCATAGGGCCGCACCGACCAGGTTGGACCGCGGCGCCACAACGTTCCCGCTTACCGCTGCTCCCTTCCGGGCCTGACGGGGTTCACAGGTGTTGTCCGCGCGGGACCCAATCGATGCGGCTCCATGGCCTCAAAAATTCTGGCGGAGGAGGAGGGATTCGAACCCTCGAAGCAGGTTTTAGCCCACCAACACGCTTTCCAGGCGTGCGCCTTAAACCACTCGGCCACCCCTCCGATGCCACACGCTATTCACTTTGATGGCGGAGAGGGTGGGATTCGAACCCACGAGACAGGTTTTTGCCCGCCTACCCGATTTCGAGTCGGGCTCCTTCGACCAACTCAGACACCTCTCCATATCGCCCTACGTCATCTTTGGCGCCGTTCATGAAAAAATCGCTGCAACAACTCACGGGATTGGTCAGCCAAGATGCCGCCTTCAACCATGACCTGATGATTCAAGCGCGGGTCGTCCAAGGCTCTATAAAGGCTGATGACTGCTCCAGCTTTGGGATCGGAAGCTCCATAAATCAGCCGTTCGATCCGGGCCAGGATAATAGCACCTGCACACATCAGGCAAGGTTCAAGAGTAACGGCTAAGGTCGCTCCTGTCAACCGCCACTGCCCAATCGCTTGAGCCGCCTGTCGAATGACCAGTATCTCCGCATGGGCACAGGGATCCTGATCCGTCTCACGCCGATTATGGTTCGAGGCTAACATCCGACCATCATGCGAAAATAACACGGCCCCCACGGGCACCTCGCCTGCTTGAGCCGCTCGGTTAGCCTGATCCAAGGCACGTTGCATCCGTTGTACATCATCCATCATCGGCAAAAGGCCCCTTGGATTTTTGGTGCGCCCGGGAGGACTCGAACCACCGACACAAGGTTTAGGAAACCTCTGCTCTATCCCCTGAGCTACGGGCGCATGCAACGCTACAAAGCCTTGTAGCCATAAGACCATCTTTCATGTTAAAAAGGCGGGCATCAAAAGTCAAGGCGGCAAATCCGCCCTTTCCTGCCGTTTAGCGGAGCTAGGGTCTACATGGTGCGTTCTGCGCCCCATCGCTGCCCATTGGCCATGTCGGGGTTTTTGGCGATTTAAGACCTATCGCGCTACAATCTTTTTATGTTCATCCATCGTGCTTGGGTTTGGTGCCTTATCTTTGTCCTTGCCGCCATGCTTAGTCCTATGGCCTTCTGGCTGCACTGGGAATCGATGGTGGCGGCCGAGCTTCGGCCCATCGCCGAAAACGCTCCGGTCCTGCAACTGGTGTGGATTTTCGGAGGCTTGCCCTTAACCGCCTTCTTCCTTATTCTTGCCGTTTTGGTGCAAAAACATGCGCGGCGGCGGGCAACTGCGATATGGATCGGGTTCGTTCTGGGTTCAGTCCTCGAACTGTTGGCCAAACACGTCTTGGCGTTTCGCCTTCCCGTGGCCGTTGCCGAACCGACCTGGCTTTCCCATATTGAGGCATACCTCAACATCGGACCCAGCCAGCTAGGGGCGTGGATCCACCAACTTCATCCGTCTACCTCCGGCAAAGTCGCCTCGAGCTTCCTTCGCGGCAGCTACCCTTCTGGCCACACCTTTCGTCTCACCTACGTCGCCGGAATATGGATCTCCCCGCGCCATCGCCCCTGGGTCGGCTTAGTTGCAGCCTTGACGGCGTTCATGGTGACGGCCACCGGAGGGCATTGGTTTGGCGATGCGATTGGCGGCTATGCGCTTGCGATGATGATCCTCGTCGCCACCCTGCCGTTTAAACCACGGTCGGGGGATTTCTCCGGGCCACGCCATCCATCTCGGCCGCGTGCGCCACGGCGCTTGCCACCGTATCCACGACTTGGCGATTGAAGACCCCCGGAATAATGTATTCGGGCCCGAGCTCCTCCGATCGGACCACGGAGGCCAAGGCTTCAGCCGCCGCAGCCTTCATGCCCATGGTAATCGAACGGGCCCGGCAATTGAGCACCCCGCGAAAGAGGCCGGGGAAACACAGCACATTATTTATTTGATTGGGATAGTCGGAACGACCCGTAGCCACTACCTGAACATGGCGTTCTGCCTCCTCCGGGGAGATTTCAGGAATGGGGTTAGCCATCAAAAAGGCGATGGCTCCCGGTGCCATCACCGCCAAGTCATCACCTTGCAGTAAATTTCCGCTCGACACCCCGATAAACACATCCGCTCCCTGTAAAAGACGGCGAAGGCTGCCGCTAACATTGTCAGGATTCGTTTTTTCCGCATAAGCTTCCCAATTAGGTCGATCGCGATAGCGGCGTCCGCGTACCAGCGCCCCATCCCGATCATAGCCGATAATATTTCGGATGCCGTGATACAGCAAGAGATCAGTAGCGGCCGTGCCCGCCGCTCCCACACCCGCCACTACCACCCGAAGATCTGGCAGGGACTTGCCTACCACTTTGGCGGCATTAATTAAGCCGGCCAAGATGACCACGGCAGTGCCATGCTGATCGTCGTGAAAAACGGGAATGTCTAAGGTTTCGCTAAGCCTTCGTTCAATCTCAAAGCATCGAGGCGCCGCAATATCTTCAAGATTGATTCCACCAAATCCGGGAGCCAGCCGCCGCACCGTATCGACAATCTCGTCGCTGTCCTGGGTGTCCAAGCAGATGGGAAAGGCATCCACTCCGGCCAGTTGTTTAAAGAGAACGGACTTGCCTTCCATCACCGGCAACGCTGCTTTGGCCCCTAAATTGCCAAGGCCAAGGATTGCCGAGCCATCGGTGACGATAGCCACCATGTTGCGCTTCATGGTTAACTGAAAGGCTTTGTTAGGGTCCGCAGCAATCGCCTGAACGACGCGGGCCACGCCGGGAGTGTAGATCTGAGCAAGGTCCGTCCTGGTCTTCACCTGAACCTTGGCGGCAATTTCCAGTTTTCCGCCCAAATGCATCAAGAACGTACGGTCGGACACGTTTTGAATCGTCACCCCAGCTATTTCCTTTAGGCCCGCCTCAAGGGCTTCGAGATGTCTCTCGGTGGGAAGTTCCACGGTGAGGTCGCGCACGGTGTGTTCTTCTTCCGTGCGCACTAAATCTAAGGCCACGATGTCTGCGCCAATGTGGTCGACCACTTTGACCAATTGCCCAAAGCTCACCGTATCCCGATTGAGGCCCAGTCGCAAAACATACTGTAGTCCGGAACGCATGCAATCCCTCCTCGTAGGCCAATGCTCGTAATTGCCTCTCTCCATTATGGATTTTTTATCCAGAAAGGGAAATCTAGTCCGTGCTAACCACGATTCCCCAAGGGTGCTCCGTTCATCGCGGCGGAGGATTCATTGGCCTACCCGGGAAAACATAAAGATGAAACGCCGGACCATCCATCTGAAAGTTTTGGCCTATCTTTAAGCGGCTTCCTCGTGAGGCGAGAGAACAGCCGGCGCTTACGACCGGTTATGCCATTTGACAGGGCAGGACTCTGCTGAAACGTGTCGAACATTGCGAGTATGCGGCAGGCCACGCGCGTCTTTAGTCGAAGTCGCAAGGAACGTAAAGAGGAGGTATCGAGAAATGCCGTGGATTAGACAAATCTATAGCTCGTATTGGCAGGCCTTAGTCCACTACGCGGACTTTGCCGGTCGTACTAGTCGCAAAGACTATTGGCTCTTTTTTGTTGGAAACTTCATCCTTACCGTGATCATCGAGGGAATTGACACCTTGCTTACCGGTCGTGCGCCTTGGCCTCTATTTGTTCCGTATACGTTAGCCCTATTCATTCCGTCCATTTCTTTAGCTTTTCGCCGTCTCCACGATATTGGCCGGAGCGGATGGGCCTTTCTTTGGCTTTTGTTGCCTTTCATCGGATGGATCGTCCTCTTCATCTTTGACGTCCTTCCCGGCCAACCGCACCCCAATCGCTATGGTCCTCCGCGCTGACTTTCCTGGCCCCTCACCATGTGGCGTGCAACCATGCCAAAAATCAGCGCAAGGGCGGATTCGGAAGCTCCGCCCGAATGTA
>JAJZZI010000088.1 GCA_021797635.1 Bacillota bacterium
ATGGAGGTTAAACAGGGGGATGTCGAACTCACGGCAGTTGCTCTCCAATAATTCCATTTGTCGTTTTGCAATGGGATCGGAGATGGGCTGGCTGCGGTCCGTGGTGGGAACGTTATGGTCCATGACGGCAAAGGTGCGGTTCGGCCGTCTTACGCTACGGCCGGCAAGGCGAAGACCTTCAAAGGCTTGGGGGGAAGTCACCTCATGGACGAGATGCAAGTCAATGTATAACAGTGCGGGTTGGCCTGGTTCTTCGTCGACGACATGACTTTCCCAAATTTTATCGAATAATGTCTTGGGCACAACACAAACCTCCTTTTGCCATCGGTCATGGCGTGGTCAAACAAGCTGGCGCTAGAGGCGCTTTCAGGGTGCATCTAGACCAGTCTAGCAGGGTTTGTTCCATACGTCGAAGATATGCTATCTATCTGTGGTATAGTTAATTCCTATGGAAGACTTCGTGATCGAAATCCGCTTGATGCGCTATGTGTTGGCTATCGCTCGTTATGCCAGTTTTACCAAGGCGGCCGAGTCGCTTAACCTGGCACAACCGTCTTTGAGCCAACAAATTCGGCGGCTAGAGGCGGGCCTTGGGGCCCCGTTGTTTTTTAGAGATCCTCGGCGCGTAGTGCCTACCAGTTTGGGGTCTCAGTTCATTGAACGCGCCCAGGCCATTTTAGTGCTGCATGACGACCTGGTGAACGAAGTCAAAGATGAGCGTCAGCACCGATCGGGGACGTTGACCCTAGGAGCTCCCTCCATTACGGGAGGCCATTTGCTCCCACCTTGGTTATTGCGCTATCGCATAAAATTTCCAGAGATCAAGGTCCGCCTAATCGAGGAGTCGCCCGAGAAGCTGGAAGACTTGACCGAGCGCGGGGTGACCGATTTGTCGGTCTTAGCTCTGCCCCTTCGCGGTATCCAGTTTGAAACCTATCCGATTCTCACCGAAGGCATCGTGCTGGCCTTGCCCGCGGCGTTCGCCCCTTGGATGCCTCGCAATTGGCGCCCGTGGTATCCAGTTCCGCCTGCTTTAGAGCTGGAACCAAGGGTGGTCTCCCTGGAAGTAACCTCGGACGTGCCCTTCATTTTACTCAAGGAGGGATATGGGTTTCGTCAAACGGTCCTGTCTCTATGTGCCACTTGTGGGTTTCAGCCAAACATTGCCTTTGAGACGGCAAACATTGAGACAGCGCAATCCTTAGCCGCTCACGGACATGGTGTAACCCTAGTGCCCGAAATGGTGATGATTCAAGGGCCGGGCCATGTGCCGCGCTATATGAGGCTAGCACAGGCGCCCACCCGGACGCTGGTCTTGGCGCGGCGCAAAGACCGCTATCTTAGCCGCGCGGCTCGGGAGTTTATTGCACTTCGGCCTGACCCCGATGACGGGGGAAGAACGCTAACATCGTTTTACGACGCGCCTTAGTCATTTGAGAGAGATTGACCACCGCTCAAGGGGGGGGCGTACTAAGGGCGTTCGCCGATTTCGGGGTCGTTGACAACGAGGTTAGCTTGAGGCTATAGTAACGCTAGAATTTACAAATAGCTGATGGCCATGACAGCCCGAGACCTTGATCGTGAAATCGAGCCGATGATGGCGAGAGATTGGTGGGGAACAGGTTATCCATCCCACTTTGGAGCCTTTCGACGTGAGTCGAACGGACTACACCGATATCTCGTGGTCTCGCGGATGGAGGTCCGCCCTCGCACGACGAGGGCGTTTTTCGTTGGGGGGACGCAGCGTGCGTATTGTCGTGAAAATTGGGACTTCCAATCTGTGTGGACCCGACGGCCGTCTGGATGAGGCAAAAGTTGGGGGCTTTGCTGGCCAATTGGTGGAGTTGTACCAAGCAGGGCATCAATTGATCGTGGTATCCTCAGGTGCCGTGGGGGCAGGCATGGGAGCCATTGGCCGCAGGGCCAGGACGGTTCAAGAGAAACAGGCGTTGGCTGCCGTCGGGCAGGCCCATTTGATTCATTCATGGCATCAACACCTAGGCCCTGTCATTCCAGCGCAAATTCTTTTGACCGGCTATGATCTTACCGTGCAGGATCGTCGGCTAAACTCCGCGCGCACTTTAGAGCAACTGGTGGCGTGGGGTATTCTTCCCATTATTAACGAAAATGACAGCGTGGCTGATGACGAAATTCGGATCGGCGATAATGATACGCTGGCAGCTCGGGTTGCGTCACTCATGCGGGCCGACCTTTTGGTCCTCTTATCTGATGTCGATGGCCTCTATACCCAAGACCCCAATCAACATCCCCAGGCAGAGAAAATTCGCCAGGTTTCCTGGGTAACTACGGTTCATTTGCAGGCTGCCCAGGGAGCCGGCCAATTTGGCACGGGCGGTATGACGACCAAGTTGCAGGCTGCCATGATTTGCCAGGATGAAGGAATCCCGATGGTCTTAGCCAATGGCCAATGGCCCCAGATATTGTCCCATATTGTTTCTGGCGATGCAGAGTGCGGAACGTGGTTTCTAGCCCGTCGAGGAGAGGTGGTAGAAAGTTGAGTCACCCTGAGCACGGAAATCCCCTTGAAAGCATGTTGCTAAGCGCGCAGCAGGCGCAGCGCCAGGTGGCCCAGGTGCCACTGAAGGAGCGAAATCAGGTATTGGCCGAAATGGCTAGGGTTCTAAGGAACGCATCGGGCGAGATCGAAAGGGCTAATCAACAAGACATGGAGCGAGCCAAAGACACGGGTCTCGCGCTCAACCTGGTCAATCGCTTGGCTCTGGGGAACGCAAAAATCGAGGCACTGGCCCGCTCGTTGGAAGCATTAATCGATTTGCCCGACCCCATCGGTCGTGGAGAAGGCCGGCACGTCTTGCCCAATGGCTTGGTCCTGGAAACGATTCGCGTGCCCATTGGCGTCATCGGACTGATATTCGAGAGCCGACCGGGTGTTACCGTGGAAGCAGGCGGTTTAGCAGTGAAGAGTGGAAACGGTATCATTTTGAGGGGAGGTCGGGAGGCAAAACAGAGTATTCAAGCCCTCGCCGAGGCTTGGAGACAAGCACTGCAGGAAGTCGGCCTTCCTGCCGACTTGGTGCAGTGCTTGGATGATCCGGACCGCAGCATGGCTCAGGCGCTTATGCACCTTCAGGGATTAGACTTGTTAATACCGCGTGGTGGTCGCGGACTAATCGACACGGTGGTCGCAGAGGCCACCGTTCCGGTGATTGAAACGGGAGTGGGAAATTGCCATTTATATGTCGATAGCGCCGCTGACTTACAGATGGCAGCGCATATTTTGGTCGATGGCAAGTTGGGGAATCCGGCCGTGTGCAATGCCTTGGAGACGGTGTTGGTTCATCGCCAAGTGCTTCCCACTTTTTTGCCCATGGCCTACCAGCAGTTGTCTCAGGAAGGAGTGACCTTCCACGGTGACCCCGAGTCCCAGGCGTGCATATCGGAGATCCTTCTGGCCACAGAAAAAGACTATAGCGACGAATATCTGGGCTTGGAGATTTGTGTGAAAGTGGTGTCCGATCTGGAAGAAGCGCTGGCTCACATCGCCCGCTATGGTTCCAATCACTCTGAAGCCATCGTTACGGACAGCTATGCCACGGGACAGATGTTTTTGGACCGTGTCGATGCCGCTGCCGTCTATTGGAATGCCTCCACCCGCTTTAGTGACGGATTTGAGTTTGGCTTGGGAGCTGAGGTGGGGATTAGCACGCAAAAGCTGCACGCCCGCGGACCCATGGGACTAGAGGCCCTGACCACGTGGAAAACCATTGCCTACGGCAACGGCCACACGCGCGATTTGTAAGAGGGTGCCCTAGCTCTCTGAAGAAAGCTTGCCCTCGGCATAGTGCACAAACTGTAGCGCCACGGGCTGGCTGGCGACGCGTTCCGAATGATAGGCTAAGTAAAAAGGACGGGTTAGCTCCAGGCCTTGGACTTCTAGGCGTTGGCTATGGCGCAATTGGCGGCGAAATAGCAGTTCGCGGGACACGAAGCCAGCCCCGAGGCCGGTCTCGACGGCGTCGATAAGCGCGGAGGCCGTGTCTACTTCGAGGACGATGTGGTCTGGTTTGGGCCAGAGTAGTCGGTCGAAAGCGGCTTCAACCACAGCCTGGGTGGCCGATCCAGCTCGGCGCATCACAAACGGAAGGTTGCGTAGATCTGACCACCGCGCGGGGCGTGGAATTTGACTATAAGGGCGGCATCGGGGAACAAGGAGGACGATTTCGTCGTTGGCGATGGCCATTGCCGTCAGAGCCGGATCTTTTGAGCAAAGTCCCATAAATCCCAGGAGAACGCTTCCGTCGGCCAGGCGATCTTCCACCTCGCGCGTGTTCATTTCGTTAAGTTCTACCCGTACCCCAGGGTAATCCGCAAGGAACTCGGCTAGCCATCGGGTGACCAGGCGCGCGGCGGGGCTGGAGCTGGTAGCAATGGTCAAGCGGCCAACGAGCGGGGCGATCGGCACCGGTACCGCGATGAGCTCGCGGTATTGCTTGAGGACTTCGTCTGCAAAGTTCAGGAAGCGAAAGCCCAGCGGCGTTAGTCGGAGCGGGCGCATGTCCCGCTCAATGAGGTGTTGGCCCAATTCCTTCTCCATCGCTTTCAGGCGGCGACTGGCCGTCGGTTGGCTGATGGAAACGGATTGGGCCGCTTCGGTAATGCTGGGGCACTCGGCGATGGCCCAGAAAAGCTCGAGATCTTCAAACGTCATGGTGGCTCTCTCCCATATTTGGCTCGTCCTATGCAAATTTTACATGAACCGTTGTTATCCGTATACGCATTTCATAGGGTTAGAGAAGATTGATGCCCGGCAAGCCGCCCTGAATGTCGAGAGCGCCGTGCTGTGGACACTGGGATGATGTGGAGTCAGCGGTCTTGAGCACTTACCCCGAGGAGTGGTGTCATGCAAATGCCGACTAAGCGTGGGACCGGGTTCAAACCACAGGTTAGCCCTGTCTTCCTATTTCTTGGGATTGCTCTTTTGGGCGTCTTTTATGCCAAGTGGTATCCCTATTACCTGAAGACGGTTTCTGTAGCGACGAGCCGATCTTTAGGAACGTCGTTCGTGCTCGGTGCTCATGGGCATCCGCCTATGGTGGGCATCGCCGCCGCCCTAAGTTTCTTCGAAGCCTACTTTAAGGCGATTTGGATAGCGCTTGTTGTAGGCATTTTAGTGGGGGCGGGAGTGCAGACCCTGCTGCCAGCTAGTTGGCTCTATCAAATCCTAGGTAAGGCCGGGGCCAAGAGTCGGATTCGGGCGATAGCCGCAGCGGTGCCCTCGATGATGTGCACTTGCTGCAGTTCGCCTATCGTGGTGGGGATGAAAAAAGCCACTCTCTCCGACGGGGCAGCGCTAGGTTATTGGCTGGCAAATCCCGTCCTTAACCCGGCCACCATCGTATTCATGGGCTTTGTCCTGGGATGGAACTGGGCCTTGTTACGCATCGTCATGGGAGCCATTTTAGTCTTGGGTGCGTCTTGGCTAGGGGATCGCTGGACGGGAACGGGGGAGGGCAAGTTCCAAAAGGCTACCGTGGAGCCCCCTCGTGACCTCCCGCCAACGTTTCGCGGATATGCGGCCGCCGCGGGCAGACTAGCCATTACGTTGGTTCCGGAATATGCCGTCATCGTCATCGCCTTGGGGGCCGTTAGGGCGTGGCTCTTTCCCTTGGTCAGCCCCAGCGTTGGCCATAGCTTGATGCTAATGGTCGTACTGACCATCGTGGGGACCCTCTTTGTGATCCCTACCGCAGGTGAGATTCCCATCGTGCAAACACTCTTGAATGCGGGGCTGGGATTAGGAGCGGCAGGAGCCCTGATGATCACTCTGCCAGCGATCAGCCTTCCCTCGATGGCCATGGTGAGTGGTCAATTAGGACGGCAAACCGTTTTGCAAGTCGCCGGTTTGGTGGCCCTGACGGGATTAATCACTGGCGCTGTGGCGCTCATGTGGTTGTAATCTCCATCGTTCCACGAAAGCCCCCAGCTATACTCAGCTCGGGGCTTTCTTGGTTTCCGTATAGCGCGAACGGCACCGCTCAACGATGGGAGATGTGATGAGCGCTCCCGCTACCTAACGCTATCGGGTTGGGGTCGGGGGTTCCAAGGTCACTCCGGGAAGTTCCTGTTTGTGCGACGGTTCGGCCGATCTGTTACCCATCGCGCGTCTTATGCCAGATCTGCCCAGGTATCGATTCGGACCGCTCCAGCCGTACGGGCTCCACTCCACCAGTATTTCGCTCTCAAACTCACCTCGCGGGTTTCGATTCAGAAGGGAATGCGCGACCGTACGGGGACCTGGAGGATTTGGACTTGGCCAATGACGAGCTGACTTTCGGATCGCCAGAAGGATACCCACGATGCGCTGCAAGATTCATCATCCAGCCTTGGCTTTAGTGGAGGATGTTTTGAGGGTGACAGGGTGGGTGCTGGCTTGCCAGACGGGATCACTCACCCGCCAGTAAGAGGATACACCCAAGATCCCCTCCCCGCTTTGAAGGGAGAAAAAGGTGGAGAGAGAAAAAGATCAGACGAAGGCGGTTGTCTATTTTATTTAGGTTTTAGGTAACTGCTGACACCACACTGCGCACTTCTGGGTTGAGGTTAGCGTAAGCTTTATGCCAAGGAATGCAATGTGTTTGGCCAGGGTCAGCTTGGGAGATCGATGGAAGGCCTTTATGCGAGGGCGTGTTGCGTCCGCACTCACTAGCGGAGATAGGAGCGAGTACGATGAGCGCCGCCAAAATAGATATCGATGACTACTTCGGCACCACAGGGGATATCCAGATTGCCTTTGCCCAATCCCTGAACATTCAAAACCGCATTCGCAGATGGATTGTAGAAGAGGTGCAACCCCATCTGGGCCAATGGTGGCAACAGGGTCGGACCCCTGACGGGATGATGGCTCAGATGGCTAGCCTGGGCATCTTTGAAACTGGGGGGGACCCAAAAGCCCCCGGGGAACGATGGCCCTGGGCGTACGGTCTCGCCATGAGGGAGTTGGAACGCGCAGATTCTGGGTTGCGCACGCGAGCCTCGGTGCAGTGTGGATTAGTGATGCACGCCATCGCCCGCTTCGGAGACGACCGGCAGCGCGCGACCTGGCTTTCTCCGCTGCTAAGGGGCGAGACGGTGGGGGGATTTGCCTTGACGGAGGCGGGTGCGGGATCGAATCCGAAGGAGATGGCCTGTTGGTGCCAACGAAAAGGGGAATATTGGCTGCTCGAAGGCAACAAACGTTGGGTCACCAACGCGGACCAGGCGGATCTGTTAGTGGTATGGGCCAAAGAGCGAGACACCGAAGAAATTCGTGGATTCATCGTGCCCACAACCTATCCCGGCGTAACACGTCAACCCATTTCGACGCATGCTTCGATGCGCTTGGCCGCACCTTGGGATGTGGGTCTTAGTGCAGTGCGATTGCCCGTTACCTATTGCTTAGCGGGCGCCAAAGGACTACAAGCCCCCTTGGCCTGCATTACTCAGGCCCGTTATGCGGTGGTCTGGGGCACGATTGGAGCCGCCTTAGATTGCTTTCATGAGGCCATGGACTTTACTCAGCGGCGAATAAGTTTTGGCAGATCCTTAGCCCACAGTCAAATGATTCAGGAACGTCTTGTGGACATGCAATCTCATATCGTTGCCATGGAGCTCCGTGCGGTACAATTAGCACGTCTGGCGGGACGGGACCAGCTGCGCTATCCGCAAGTTGCCCTAGCCAAACGAGATAATGCACGCGCGGCCCTGAGCGTAGCGCGCATAGCGTGCGAGATATTGGCGGCCAAAGGATTTGAACTGGATAGCCGTAGCTTTCGACATATGGCCAATTTAGAGAGCGTGGACACCTATGAGGGAACCTATGCCGTGCAAACCTTGATCGTGGGTCGGGACGTGACCGGCTTATCGGCCTTCTAGCAGAAAGGAGTCTTGATGCAGGCGTCGTGGTTGATTGTGGTGGAAGGCAAACACGATGTGGCGCAGGTGCACGCGGTTGCGCCACAGGTGGAAGTCGTGGCGACCCATGGTTGGCCAAGCCAGATCCGACTAAACCAGCTAAGGAGATTAGGCCGGGGACGGCCAGTGGCCTTGCTCACCGATGGCGATAGCGCCGGGCAAAGGATCCGAGCCGAATTGCACGAAGTGTTTCCCAAGGCGATAGATATCTACATACGGCGATCGTTTAACGGCGTCGAGCATGCCCCCCTGACCTACCTGGCCCGTAGGCTGGAGCGCGCAGGGATTATTGACGAGACCGCGTCATTTTTAGAAACGGACCAGGTCATCAAGGCTGACAGAGGTGAAAGCTGATAAAGGAAGGTGAAGGTTCATGGCGAAGCCGCCATCGCCGCAGGGAATTTTCATCAAATGCCCGCGATTGGGCACTGGGCAGGAGGCGTCCTATCCGGCAGACGACGTACGATTTCGCCCCGCCGCCTATGGACTATACGTACGTCAGGGCCGAATTCTTTTGGGGCGGTCCCGGTTTACCAACCAGTGGGACATCCCCGGGGGAGGGGTCGAAGCATGGGAGACGCTCGAAGCAGGTATGGTCCGTGAATTCTATGAAGAGACCGGGGTCAAGGTGCATATTGTCCGGCTGCTAGACTTTCGCGAAGGGTTCATCGCATTTGGCCGCCACCCGTTTCACTCCTTGCGGTATTATTATGCCGTCGAAGGGGATGGCGATGAGGTTCTGGTGCCCGATCTCGATGAACTATTGAGCATATCCTGGGTGGAGCCGGGCGAGATTCGGCCAGAAGAATGCGCTGCCGGTGATTTTGCACTCATAAAACGAGTCATTGCGACTGAAGGAAAGCGTGGTTAAGTGGATCAACAGGGAATTTATTGGCAACGCGCTCGGAGGCTTGAAGCAGGGCCAGTGTGGCAATTGTTCAAGATGTCGGTGATCGGGGCGGAAGAGGGAAAGGCGTCGGTGCGCATGTTGACCGGCCCCACCGTGCTGCAACAACTGGGTCACGTCCACGGCGGGGTGCTAATGACGTTACTCGACTCTGCCATGGCGGCTAGTCTAGATACCGTACTGGCCCCAGAATGGACGGCAGTCACATCACAATTGAACACGCACTTTCTGCGACCAGCGACTGGGGCACAGTTGACGGCTACCGGACGCGTGGTTCGGCGAGGGACTCATTTATCGGTGACCGAGGGGGAAATTGTCGATGAAAATCGGGTCACCGTGGCCACGGCTAGCGCCCAGTTTTTCATGATTGCCAGGCCGACGGCGAGTGTGACCGACTAACGGGGGGGTTGAGCCACATGGTCCATTAAGCGAAGGCCAAAGGCTACGCCTTGACCCAAGAGGATGCCGGTAATGATATAGCCCGCAGGGCTCCAAGTCATGTCGATACCGGCGTCGGAGAGGATGTTGACGCCGGTCGAGAGACCCATCATGATGCCAAAGCCAGACGATAGCCACTGTCGCACCAGTTTGGCCTTGACGGCGTCGTGGACGGGAATCAGTTGCGCCGTGATGCCGGCGGCGGTATGACTGAAATAGGCCAATAAAAGATAGGTACTGATGTCGCTGGCTCCCATACGATCACCTCCAATGCCATAATATGGCATTGTTCGTTTGAGGTGACACCAAATAACTATCGGAAGAAAAACGCCGTAACCAACGCCAAAAGGGCAGTGGCCGCGACCGTCTCCAGGGCCAACGAAGCCAGGGACTCATCGTAGTAGAAACTGAGGGACCGCCATAACACGACCGCCACGAGGGCCGTGCCTATCCAAAAGGCCATGGGAAATGACCATAGGCAAAGGAAGGGGACTAGGGTGAATAAGCCGGAGACGCCGATAAGCTCAGTCTTAAGGCCGGCAGTATCCGGGGGACGATGGCTCGCAGATACCGCGCCATGAATCGCTCCGGTCACCCAGGGCACTGCGTAATACCAAATAAACGCCAGGAAAACGACGTTCAACACGGCGCTTACGAACCCCAAAACGGAAAATCCGCGTAGCCAAATTTCGATCAAGGCGACAAGAAGGCCGCCGGCGAGCGCGTTGCCGTATAGCATGCGCTCGGTCCAAAAAGTTCGTCCGCCAAGGGACCAGGGATGGCGAAGTCGTTCCCGCCAATAATCAAACCACTCGTCTAGTTCTCCACCTTGGTGTGTCCGCCGGGGTCGATTGGGTTTATTGTGTTTTTTGGCTCGAGCCCGGAAGGAAATTGGCCCTTTTTCCATCCACCCCACCCTTTCTTGGTCTTTATTATACCAACTCCGGGCTGAATTGAGCCCTGTCCCTAACAGATGATAGAATCAATAGG
>JAJZZI010000043.1 GCA_021797635.1 Bacillota bacterium
TTTGGCGACCACGGAGGCGGCGGCAATGCTGGCGCTTCGGCCGTCACCGCCTATCAAGCACCATTCCTGCCATGGTCCTCCCACCGCTAGGCCATCGCAGAGGACGACCTGAACGGCCGTCGGCAGACGCTCGAGAGCCCTCCTCATAGCCAGCCTACTCGCCTCGAGAATATTGATCCGCTCGATTTGACGCGGTCCCACCATGGCCACCGCGATGCCCACGGAGGCCTCCATAATCGCCGGCAAAATCTTCTCCCTTTGCTTGGCAGACAGGCGCTTGGAATCGTCCAAGCCTTCCAGCACGATTCCCGGTCGCAGGATGACCGCGGCGGCCACCACCGGTCCCGCTAATGGCCCTCGGCCGACCTCGTCGGTACCCGCCACCAGCCGATTTTTCAGCCAAAAAAGCCGTTCCCATTCCGTTAACACGCGCCAACTAGGGTGTGAATGCCCGGCCACTTAGCTTACTCCGGAGCTTCCAGGCTCACTCGCCCGAACTTGCCTCGGCGAAATTCGCTCAATATGGCCTGCGCGGTGCGCAGGCGGTCTAGCTTCCCTCCGTTGCTTAAATACCCTCGCTTCAAACCCCATGCCTCGAACTCCCCCAACATCTCCTTGTCAAGCACCGTCGTCAATTGCTGTGCGACCAACTCCGTTTCATCGGGTCCGATGGCCACCACGCCCAGGGCTTGCAAACGCCAGTCTCGAGTTTTAGACGGCGTAACCACCCCTGGCAGGTCCAGCCATTCCCAGCCGTCACCGGGGCGAATCCACTGCGGGCCTCGCGTAAGTCCCGGTTTGGCCCCGGTGGCAACGCGATTTTGTCCTACCATGCGGTTTAACAAGGTGGACTTGCCCACGTTGGGTAGGCCGACCACTGACAATCGCCGAGGCGGCGCCAACCGGGCCGCGATAGTGCCCAGAAGCAACCGCCGCGCTCGGGGATCGGTTGCCGTCAAAGTCACCACCGCTAACACCCGCGGGTCCGCACGCAAAAACGCCGCCCAGTGCTGGGTGGCTGAGGGATCGGCCAGTTCCGCCTTATTGAGCACGACAATCAAGGGAGTTTTTCCGATCCATGACCCCAGCGGTCGATGACGCGTCGCCGAGGGCGCTCGCGCATCAACCACTTCCACGAAACCACTGACATAAGGAGCCAACTCTCGAATGGTTTTCTGGGTGGCCACCATGTGTCCAGGGTACCAATTCGCCATTAGCTCAGCCAGTGGACATCGTGCGGAGGCCACCAAATCAGGAAGGCTTGGCCACGGACGTTCTTCATCGGCAGGAGACCAAAGAGCCTGCTGTCATAACTTTTGGGGCGGTTGTCGCCTTCGACCCACAAGTATCCCTTAGGGACGCGAACGGGAGCCACATTAACCGATTGACGATACTTTAGAAATGGTTCAGGGTACTTCTTCCCATTAATATAGACCACATTATTTTTCACCGAGACCACGTCGCCAGGCACTCCGATGACCCGTTTAATCCAGTCCTGACTTGGGATCACGGGCGACTTAAACACAATGATTTGACCGGTATGCGGCGCTTCAAAGTCATACAAAAATTTGTTGACCAACACCCGATCATTATTATGCAGGGTGGGCAACATCGACGTGCCATTGACCTGGAATGATTCTAAAACAAACGTGCGGATCAAAAAGGCCAGAACCAACGCGAGGACAATGGTCTCCAACACTTCCAACCACGCCGCCCTGCGCTTTGAAGGACTCTTTCTCACTTCTTGTTGCTGCTCCATAAATATCCCCCTTCGACCTCTTCCGGCAGGACTTAGACGTAAATGGGAAGACACCGTTACCGGTGTCTTCCTACTATCGACGTTCCTTGATCCGGGCGGCCTTACCGCGAAGATCGCGAAGGTAGTACAGTTTAGCTCGTCGTACCTTGCCCCGGCGTGTAACCTCAATGTGTGCCAAGCGCGGCGAATGCAACAAAAACGTACGCTCGACACCAACCCCATTGCTCACCCTGCGCACGGTGAAGGTCTTGGACAACCCCACTCCCCGCTTGGAAATGACAACCCCTTCAAACTGCTGCTCGCGTTCACGGTTCCCTTCACGCACAATCACGCCTACGCGCACGGTATCTCCCGCACGAAACTTAGGTAAGTCGCTGCGCATCTGCTCTTCCTCGATCAAACGGATGTAATCCACTCCGGCTTCCCCCTTTAAAGTCGTCCAAATTATAGCATGCTCAGTTCCCATCGTCGATTCTGTCCGACAACAAGTCGGGTCGGCGCTCTTGCGTGCGTTGTAAGGCAACTTGCTGTTTCCACTCCAAAATGGCGCGGTGATTGCCAGAAAGCAGGATCGGTGGCACCGATTGACCCCGATAGTGCTCTGGCCGGGTATATTGCGGACCCTCCAGCAGCTCTCGGTTGCTAAAGGAATCGTTCGCTGCTCCCTCTTCAGCCCCTAGCACCCCGGGTTGTAGCCGGACTACGGCATCGACCAGGATGAGTGCCGGAAGTTCTCCACCCGTCAAGACATAATCGCCAATCGACACTTCGCTACCGCCTAAAAGGTCTATGGCCCGCTCGTCAATACCCTCGTAATGCCCGGCGACGATAATCAGATGGGACTTTTGGGCCAGTTCCTGGCAATACTGCTGATCTAACCTTCTTCCTTGGGGTGAGGTCCAAAGAATCGTCGCAGGTTCCCGATGATGCATCATCGCCCACTCCACCGCAGGCACCACCACATCGGCGCGAAGCAACATTCCCGGCCCTCCGCCAAACGGGTAGTCATCGGCTTGATGATGACGCCCGATCCCGAAGGGGCGCATCCCCACCAACCGGATTTCTACGCCCGCCAACGCCTGGGCCCTTCCCAACATGCTGGACGTGATGACCGGTGCCAACATCGTCGGGAACAAGCTCACCACCTGAATCACCATTCAGTTTAAATCCTCCAAGCCCTCGGGCAGCAACACCCGTACCATCCTGGCGCTTAGGTCGACGTCTTTTACCATGGCACGCACCAAGGGCAGCAAAAACGAAGAATCGCCCGGCCGCGACACTTCTAAAAAGTCGTGGGCACCGCCCTGCCGATGGACGTGTTCCACATAGCCCAATTCTCGACCGTCCAGGTCACACACTCTGAGGCCTAGCAACTGGTGCCAATAGAAACTATCTTGCGGCAGCTCCGCCAAGCTCGACTTGGGCACTAGCACTCGGCGGCCCCGCAATCCCTGAGCCTGTTCTCGGGTTGCCACCAGCGACAACTGCATGATCCCGAAGGGGCCTGGCCCCTCCGCGAAGCTCTTCACGGACCACCCCTCACCATCAAGGTGGTCGAGCCAGATGCGGCCAATATCGCCGAGCCGCTCCGGAAAGTCCGTGGTCAAGTAGACCTTGACCGCCCCAGAAATACCATGAGGCGCTCCGATTTCACCTATCTGGACGCCATCATCAAAATGGGGCCGATCATTAGCCATCAATGCTGGGCGACTTGCTCGCCTCGTGTAATGCCTTGAGTATACCCGCTTGACGCAGAAGCGACCGCGCCGTATCGGTGGGTTGAGCCCCATTTAAGAGCCACTTACTGGCTTTTTCGGCATCGATCTTGACCACCGCCGGGTCCTTAGTGGGATCGTAATACCCAATCTCATCAATGAAACGTCCATCTCTGGGAGAGCGCGAGTCCGCCACCACCACCCTATAAAAGGGGCGTTTCTTAGCTCCCATGCGACGCAAGCGAATCTTTACCATCAGTACTTCCTCCTTGACCTGGTAGTTTCCCTTTTAGCCTTCAGGCATGGGTGGAAAGGGCAACTTCGGCATGCCTTTCCGGCCCTTGCGCATGCCTTTCATCTGACGCATCATCTTCTGCATCTCCTGGAACTGCTTCAATAGGCGGTTGACCTCTCGAACGCTCGTGCCACTACCTCGGGCAATGCGCAGCCTGCGGCTTCCATCCAAAATTTGGGGCCGCCGGCGCTCGGCCGCGGTCATCGAGCTCAAAATCGCTTCCACTCGCACCAGGCTCTTGTCGTCAACCTGATTTTTCAGCTTGCCAAGCCCTCCCATACCGGGAATCATCTCCATGACCTTGGATAGGGGGCCTAGGCGTTTAACTTGCTGCAGCATGGAGCGAAACTCTTCCAGACTAAAGTCACCCTTTTCCATGCGCTTGGCTAGATTTTCCGTGGCATCCCGATCCAGCGTGGCTTCGGCCTTCTCAATCAACGACATCACGTCGCCCATACCTAAGATGCGTTGCGCCGTGCGATCGGGCTGAAAGGCTTCGATGGCATCGAGTTTCTCGCCGGTAGTAACCAATTTAATGGCAAGCCCGGTCACCGCTCGAATGGAAAGGGCTGCCCCCCCGCGAGCGTCACCATCGATTTTTGTGAGGATGACTCCCGTGAGGGGAAGACGCGCGGCGAAACTCTCGGTCACGCGCACGGCATCTTGACCCGTCATGGCGTCCACGGCTAGCAAAGTTTCGTGACCGGGAACTTGCTTTTCCATCGCCTCGAGTTCAGCCATCAAGGTCTCATCCACGTGCAGTCGTCCCGCCGTATCGATGATGACAACATCGCGGGCGAGTTGCCGACTTCGAAGCATTCCCGATTCGGCCAGGGCCACGGGAGACTGGCCCTGTAGGTAATGCACAGGCACGTCAATTTGAGCGCCTAAAGTGCTCAGTTGCTGCACGGCGGCCGGTCGATAAATGTCGGCAGCCACCAGCAGGGGTTGGCGCCCCTGTCGCTTCAACATCAAGGCGAGTTTGGCCGCCGTCGTCGTCTTGCCAGCTCCCTGCAACCCCACCAGATAGATTACGGTGGGCGGATTGGAAGCCATACTGATCCGGGCAGGCTGCCCACCCATGAGGGTGGCCAGCTCATCTCGGACCACTCGGACCACTTCTTGGTCCGGCGTCAAACTCGACAAAATTTCTTGGCCGACCGCGCGTGTTTCGACCCTCGTTAAGAAATCCTTGACGACTTTATAGTTGACATCCGCCTCCAAAAGGGCCAGCCGCACCTCGCGCACGGCCTCGCGTACGTCGGCTTCTGACAGGACGCCCTTTCGTCGGAGCTTGCGAAAGGCGCCGTCTAATTTCTCAGCTAGACTTTCAAACATCGCTAAGCCCCTCTTCCTTAGCAACCTGATCAAAGGCCGCCCACACCCGCGCCCGCCACGTTGGGTTCATCGGCATTTGCTGGAGCGTGTCGCGCAACGCTTCAAGCGCTCGCCGTCGAGCCCGCCAAGACTCCAAAAGACCCAGCTTGTGCTCGTACTCATGCAACGCATGCTGGCTTCGCTCCAAGGCGTCATGCACCGCCGCCCGGCTCGTGGCTTGAACCTCACTAATTTCAGCCAGCGACCAATCCTCCGACCAATACAGCTGCCATACTTTTTGTTGCCTCTCGGTCAACAGTTCACCGTAGAGGTCAAACAATAACGCGGCTTCGACGTAATCGGACTTTAGCATAGCAACTCCCGCTGTTAAGGCGATGCACTTTACACGACGGCTTAGGCTACACAACATTTTGCCTAATGTCAAGGCGCCTTAGAGAGCACCGCAATCCCTCATCGCGTGAAGCCCGGAACACTCCGGTCTTAAGTCCAGTTGCCAACCTGAATGCCAAATCGTTTACAATGACGCTATGGGGGATCGTTTGCCTCCAGGGATAGGAGATGAACCGTGTGATTGAAATGTATTACGATGACGCCGCCGACTTAGGCCTGCTTCGCGATAAGACGGTGGCAGTGTTGGGCTATGGCAGTCAAGGACATGCCCAAGCCCAAAATCTTCGCGATAGCGGAGTCAAGACCATCATTGGTTTAAGGCAGGGCGCCTCATGGCTGCAAGCAGAACAAGACGGGTTTTCCGTCATGGCCGTCGACCAAGCGGTAAAACAGGCCGACATTATCCAGATTCTTCTGCCAGACGAACGCCAGGCCCAAGTCTATCAGAGCCAGATTGCTCCGCACCTGCGCGCTGGTCAGGCATTGCTGTTTTCCCATGGTTTTAATATTCATTTTGGACAAATTGTCCCGGAACATGACGTAGACGTGATCATGGTTGCTCCCAAAGGTCCAGGACATTTGGTGCGTCGTGTATACACCGAAGGGGGCGGGGTGCCCGCACTGATCGCCGTGCATCAGGATGCGACGGGACAAGCCAAATCTATCGCGTTAGCCCACGCCAAAGGAATAGGCGCTACCCGAGCGGGAGTTTTGGAGACCTCCTTTCGAGAAGAGACCGAGACCGATTTGTTCGGCGAGCAAACCGTCTTGTGTGGCGGCATTACCGAGCTCGTCAAAGCCGGTTTCGAAACCTTAGTCGCTGCGGGCTATCAGCCGGAAATTGCATATTTCGAGTGCTTTCACGAGCTAAAGCTCATCGTGGACTTGATGTATGAGGGTGGGCTGGCCCGCATGCTGTACTCGATTAGCGATACCGCAGAGTTTGGTGCCTACCAATCGGGTCCCAAGATCGTCAATGAGGACACCAAAAAAGCGATGGCCTCGGTCTTATCTGCCATCCAAACCGGCCAGTTTGCCAAGGACTGGATTTTGGAAAACCAGGCCAATCGGCCCGTATTTAATGCACTACGCGATCAAACCCGCCAACATCCCATTGAGGATGTGGGTAGCAGGCTTCGTGGCATGATGTCATGGATTAAGCACTAACGTTCATGCATCAACACGTTCTGAGCCTTCTTCGTCACCATCGAGGGAGGGCTCAGAACGACTGCTCCGAGCCTCCCCTTGTGTGCTAGCCGTAAAACTGTAGTGCGTCTGCCTTAGCCTCCCCACCTTCGAACTCTGCATACCAACGTCTAAGTCCCTCGACCACGCCCATCGCACCTGGATGCCGACTTAACCAGACCGATTCGCCCTGGAGCTCTCGTAGCGCATGCACCGCATTCGCCACGACCACACCAGGGAACCGACCTTGCATCAAGTCGCGATCATTTTCTCCGTCGCCGGCGACAAAGCATTGTCGGGGGCGAACGGCAACTCGCGTCAAAATATGGCTCAACGCTCGACATTTTTGTGCGCGCGCCGGAAGGACGTCCAGGCGTCCGTCGGACGGATCAAAGAGAACCCGGGCCTGCACGCGTTCGCGTCGCAGGCGATGACGAACGATCTCCACTACGTCTTCGCCATCCACACTAAACGCCAGTCGCCAGTGAGAACTTCGACTTCGGTAGAACACTCCCGGAAGTGCTTCCAGGGTCTTCCTGACTTGGCGCGGCGACCAATCTTGGCGTAATTGAAAGGCCCAGATATCATCGGAAGCCATGTGCTTCCCCCAATAAATTTCCGCACCGACTTCGGTCGCCATGGCAATGGGCGGAGGAAAGCCGTATCGACGGATGACCGCTTCGGCATTGTGCCGGGTCCGACCAGTCAGGTACACCACAGCCAAACCCGGGTGCTCGTGCACAAAGCGAATAAAGTGGTCCTCTCCGCCATGCCCCACGAGCGTGCCATCAATATCCGTGGCTAGCACCCGTTTCAATCCGTTCACCATCGATCACCTCCTCATAGACACGAAGCAATTGCTGTGTCATATATTCCAGCGAATGGCGACGGTGAACTTTCTCGTAGCCCAGCCGGCCCATGCTTCGCGCTCTGGCAGAATCCTGCCACAGCACCAAGCCCTGCTCTAACATCGCTTCCACGTCCTCCGCTGGAAACAGATAGCCATCAACTCCGGGCGTAATCCAGTCGCTAATCCCGGTCACGCGGCTGCCTACCACCGGCCGTGCACAGGCTAGTGCTTCCACCACAGCCATACCCAAGGTCGGCCCCTGGTTAGGCGCAAAAACAACCTGCGCCGCCGACAGGTATTGAGCCACGGCACCATGAGGCATGGAGCCTAAAAATTTCACTTGAGAGCCCAACTGCTTTTTCAAGAGGTTCAGTTGGGGATCGACGGGGCGCCCACGCACCACCTCATCCGATCCGCCCCCCACCACCAAGAGGGTAAAGTCCGAGGGTAGTTCCGTCTTGACCATCGCTTTCAGAAGCGCCATCAGACCTCGAGCTTCAGAGAGTCGCCCTACATACACCGCCGGACGACGACGAAGTCCGAGGCCCTTCAGCACAGGTCCGGGATCTCGCTCGAAAAATTGCGTCGCGTCGATCGCGGGCGGAATCATATAAAGTGGGGTCCGAGGCGCATCCGAATGAATCAATTCGCCCTCATCCAGATAGTTGGCCACCACCGCTGACACTTCGTTTAGCAAACTCCGTTCGATCTCCACTCGCCGCGCAGGAAGGACCTCTCCCGAGCGATGAACCCACTTCGCCATTTTATAAGGCGAGTGCACCCATGGAATGGAAAGGCGCTGCGAAACCTCCTGGGCCACCATTCCCGATACCCAAAAATGGCTATGCACCAAATTGTATTCGCTCTCCTGACTCTTAACCCAGGAGACCACGCCTTCGGCAATCCCGGCCGCCTTGGCCACCCAATCGATCTCGGTTTTGGGGCAATCCTCTTCAGAGCCGATGCGCACCACCCGACTCAAATGTCCCAAAGACCTGCGGGACGGGTTAACGCGGCGGAGCTGGCGGTGAGTCACCACATCTGCCCCAATGCCGGCAGCAGTCAGTCCACGCACCATGTCCCGAACCAGGATTTGCTGTCCGCCGACCACACCGCCATCGCTGGCGTTCAATGGGTCGGCGGTTAAGGATATCTCCAGAATTCTCCCGGTCATGCCATACCTCCTAAACGGAACAAAAAAACGCTCCGACAATAGGGGAGCGTAAAGGTTATAAAATGGTCACACCTTTGCCCCCGACGCCTGCGAAGTTAGCTGACGGATTAGGACGGAAAAGGCTCGCCCCTTGCGATGACTCGCAACTCACCCCAGAAACTTCTTGGTTCCTCCGCTCTTGCATGGTGCAAGATTAGGCGTAAATAACTATAAAAGACACTTGTTTCGAAACCATTGCCGTCTATTAGTATAAGAACTCGCTGGTTACTCGTCAATCAGCGCACCCGAGAATCGACCTCACTAAAACGGCGTGCGGTTCTCTCCTAAAATTGCCGAGACATATGATTCAGGGTCAAACGGCATCAGATCATCCAACGCCTCGCCGACACCGACATACCGAATGGGAACATTCAAACTCCTGGCAATGGCCAAGGCCACCCCGCCCTTGGCCGTTCCGTCCAACTTAGTCAGAATGATGCCACTCACGGGCACCGCCTCCATGAAAGAGGCGGCCTGGGCCAAGCCATTTTGCCCGGTGGTCGCGTCTAAGACCAGCCACACCTCATGGGGAGCTCCGCTATGGGCCTTACCCATCACCCGGTAAATTTTAGCCAGTTCCTGCATCAATTGCACCTTGTTATGAAGGCGTCCGGCGGTATCGATGATGGCGAGGTCCGCGCGCCGGGCCACGGCCGCGGTGACCGTGTCGAAGGCCACGGCGGCCGAATCGGCGCCGATCGCCTGGCTAATAACCGGCACATGAGCCCGGTCGCTCCAGACCAAGAGCTGCTCCGTAGCCGCCGCGCGGAAGGTGTCGGCCGCCCCTAAAATGACTTGATGACCACGCCTTTGCATCATCGCGGCCAACTTGCCTACCGTCGTCGTCTTGCCTGTGCCGTTTACCCCCACCAGCATCCATACTACCGGTCGCTCGAGCTCCCCTAGTTGACTCGGATCTGGACTAGACGATGCCAAGGCCTCCACCATGATCAGGTGCAGCATCGAAACAACCTCATCGGCTGCCTTAGGACGGCGTTGCCGCACCATCACCCTCGCCTGGCTCAATAGGTATTCCACCGTGGACACGCCCAAATCCGCCTCATAAAGAATCTCTTCCAGCGATTCCCACAGGTCGTCGTCCCACTGTCTGCCCGAAAAGGCGCTGAGAATTTTGTCACCCAACCCCTGCCGCGTCTTGGTGAGGCCAGTACGCAGTCGCTCCCATAATCCCGGCAATCCATGCCCCTCCTCTACTGAATTATCGTTTCCCGATCCTCTAACAAGACGGAAACTACGCGGCTTTGACCCCGACCATTGCCCGTAATTCCCCATAGGGCGGCAGCGGCTTCCATCGTCGCCTTA
>JAJZZI010000219.1 GCA_021797635.1 Bacillota bacterium
TCTCGTTCCACGAGATGCCGGATGGTATGGATTTCGGCCATCTTTTTCACTCCTCATCCTCCTTTAGGAGCGACATGGTTTGTCGATCCATGTCCAACCCTATCGGAAGGAGAAATTGATGGCTCCCCTTTTTTTACCTCGGAACCACCGTTTCAGGTGGCTCCGTTTTGCTCGGCCATTGCCTTCAAAGTGGTCCCCTTTTACTCAGCCGAATGCATGCAGAATTTCCGCCCGCGGTCAAAAACCTCCTCGGCTTGCTTGCTTTACGGCATCTCCCACGGTCAAAGTCCGTGGGGTTCTTTTTGTCCGCCCTTGTGCGGACCTCTCGTATCCTCATTTCCTGGATGCTACAACATTGCCGCCGCTGAGACGCTTCAAAAAGACTTTCATGGACCACACCTCGCCTGAGATGTTAGCGTCCGGTACGCTCGATTCAAGACGTGTGGGGTTCCCACAAATTGAGCCTATTCGTTGGCCGCTTCAACGGCAACGAAAATGAAGACGCGACTCATCTCAGGCCTAAAGTGCACGGGCTTTCTGGCTAATTGCTGTAAACCCCTTTAATGACAAAGAAAGAACCACGAATGGTTCCGGCCAGTTTAGATTTTTGCTTAGCAAATTTAAACTTCTCTTGCAGCTCCTTCGGCACCTCCATCCCCTCAGAGAGTTTAAAACCCACCGCCCGCTTCTTTGGCTCGTCCACTGCATACATGACGTTGACCACAAGACCGTCCCCGTAAAACACGTAGGCGAATTTGAGGTCTTCCACTCGAAATCGCGACGTTTCTAGAGGTTTGGCGGCCAACTCAATACCGCGCTCTTCTTTCAAAATGCGGTGGACGTAATCCAACGTCTCCAGGCTTTCGTTGGCGGGTACAACGGTAAATGTGTGCTGGTATTTGTTCTTAAAGTAACGGGCTTCATTCGCACGTAAACCTGCCAGCGCTTCGGCTACCGGTGACGACGTTAAACCAACCGTAGACACCTTGCCAAAATCCACGATATACGACATTTCCGCGCCCCTTTGATCTCGGTATTTTGCGCACAGCAGGAGTCCCACCGGTTGGAATTACCCTGGGGGCCCCAATCCAACCGCTGTTCGAGCGTGTTCGCCTCAGCAGAATACGAGCTCGATAGGGGACGTTGTCAAACACAACCCGACCTGCCGCACAATCTGGCATCCGCTGCCTGCAGTTCTGTCCCCACGGGCTTAGCGTTGCCCCGCCATGGCTTGACGTCGACCGTCACTGAACCCTGCGTTTGGGGCCCGTCTCATGCCTCGTTCGCGTTGTCTTGCGGCGTGAGCAGGTCCCTCAATTGGTTCAACTGCAGCGTCCAGCCATACTTCGCGCCGCCGATCTCGTGCGTGGCTTCACGATCGAATCCCGTCTGCTCCAAATGAATCTGGGTCGCGCCGTTGTCGGAGGCCGTCAGCGTCCAGGTGACGGTGGTCCGATGTTGACCTAACTGTCCCTCGGTCATCCAGGTGTAGGACAGCCAATGCGGTGCGTCGACCTTCAGTACCTCACAATCGACCACCCCGGTCCAGCCTGTGGCCGCCTTGCCGTGAAACTGAAAGTGGTGTCCGACGACGGCCTGGAAGTCGTTCGTTTCAAACAACATCCACTTGGCAAGCGTGGCCGGATCCGTCAGAGCGTGCCACACGCGCCCGATGGGGCTCTTAATCTCATAGTCCAACGAAACGGTTTCATTCACGAGTTGCCCTCCTCCAGCAGGTCTTTCAACCGATCAAGCCGTTGTGTCCAGAACCGCTCGTAAAACGACACCCACGCCTGAACCTCGTGCAGCCGAGCGGCGTTCAGGTGGTACCTGGATTCCCGTCCCACCTTCCGATCCTCTACCAGCCCGGCCTCTTTAAGAACGGCCAGATGCTTGGACACCCCCGTACGACCCATGTGGAACTTGGCGGTCATCTCGTAGAGAGGCAGCTCATCGACCTGCGCCAGCACGTCGAGCATCTGGCGGCGAGTGGGATCGGCAATCGCGCTAAAGACATCTCTCGTGGAAAGATTCCCCCTCTCGCTACATGCCACCATTCGGTGTCCTATTTGGATAATATGACACTAAATAGTGTCCTGTCAAGACGGGTCTATGGAGATGTTTCCATAGACCCGTCTGGAAACACAGAGAGTCCCCGAGGGAATCGAGCCTTGAATAGGCTCGGGGACGCGAATCACGAGACTAACCGCGTAATTGGTTGACGGTCCTAATCATGAACTATTCGGCCCAATCGTGCCGGAGTCATAATGCAAACACGCTCGCAGATGCTGAATGAGAACCTAGGAGTTCGGATCTCTCTGCAGCCTGGTGCTTTAAAACGCGATCCGATGATCTCCCAAGCCTTTCGTGGGGCAACCCGACCGCCGACCGGTGTCTCCCGACCGACGCGCCCACCTGATCGGTCGATCAACGCCAGCAGGGGGCACCGGCCACGAGATGGCCCCAACCGCTTGGGTTCTAAGCCAATCTGCCATGCCTATTCCTGCAGGTAGAGGACAAGCATTTCACGGCGAAACAGGCGCAAACCGAGGAGACCTAACGCGATGGAAAACACCCCGAACGCAATCGTTGCCTGCGTCATCCACGACATCGTGAGCGCGACATGAAGCCACCCCACCAAGAAGGGCACCAGCAATACGCCCACGGACACCACAGTGACCATATATGCCGCCCGCTGCTCACCCACGCGAAGAGCAACAAAGGTTCCTACAACCGCCACATACAAGCCAAGGTCGGCAGTCAAGCCAAACGCGACAACCCGTCCGAGCGGAAGGGAGAGGAACAACCAGTGCCAACCGGTTCCGCCAAACAGACCCGTAGCGACTAATTGTACAGCGAGTGATAGCATGGCGGCAATGTAACCCACCGCGGCCGAGACAAACACTTTGGCACCAAAGATCGCATAATCGGGAAGCCGCGTAGTCAGGAGGTAGTCTAGCGTGTGTCCGACGCGTTCGTGCAAGACCAAATCCGGCGCGGTATTGGCCACCACCATCAAAGTTGCCAACAGAACAAACATGCCGCGAAGGATTATCGCCACCGGAGAACCTTGCACTCCTGTCGTCAGAGGCAGGACGCCCATGAGCCCTATTGAGATCGTGAAAATCGTCAGAAACCGTCGATTGCCGAAAAACTCCGCGACCTCTTTCCACATCATGGTGGTCAGATCAATCATTTCTCTCGCCCCCCACCAAGCGTAAATATTCTTCTTCCAGCGAAACTTGCTCGGGAATCACGGCTCTAATGCCTATGTGGGCCCCAACCAAGGTTGCCACGACGGGTTCAATGTCTGCCGGGTCGGCCACGGTCGCCCGCCACTCATCTCCGATCAGTGGACTCAACTGGACATCTTCTGGTAGCGACAGATCTCCGATTTTATCCGAATCACCGCCGGATAACGTTAGACGAAACGTGGGGAGTCCTTGACTGCCAAGTTTATTCGGATCCCCTATGGCCACCAGACGCCCTCCCTGAATGATCGCCACACGGTCGCAAATCCGCTGCGCTTCGGCTAATAGATGTGTGCAAAGAAAGATGGTGCGGCCCGACTCTTGGGCGAGCGACACCAGCAAATCGCGTACCATCACGATATTGGTGGGGTCGAGTCCCGCAGTGGGTTCGTCCAAAATGAGCAGTTCGGGATCCGCAATGAGAGCCCGCGCTAACCCTAACTTTTGGCGCATGCCTTTACTGAAGCTCGAGACGCGATCGTCACGCCGATCCCATAGGTCGATGAGATGAAGCGCTGACTCGACCCGCTCTCGCCGCTGCGCAACTGTGAAACGCGCCACTCGAGCGGCAAAGTCAAGATTTTGACGCGCCGAGAGCCGATCGTACAGCCCGACATTGTCCAGCATGACCCCACAATGAGAGCGGACCCACTCGCCCTCCACAATCGGATCTCGTCCAAGGACCTTAACCGATCCTCCGGACGGCCGAAGCATGCCCACCAGCATGCGCACCGTGGTAGTTTTACCCGCTCCGTTCGGTCCCAGAAAGCCAAACACGCTGCCGTGAGGGACGTTGAATGCCAGATCGGAAACCGCCATTCGGGCACCAAAACGCCGTGACAGTCCGTGACATTCGATCGCTTGACTATCCACGAATTCTACCCCCTTTATTTAGGAATCGCTATCACGCGCTTGATATTACGACGTTAACGCATTAGGCGATAGCGAGTGGTCGGCTGGATCCTTGGCGCGTTTTCATCGACCGAATAGTTTGTTTCGGATCCAACGACGCATCGTCTTGCGGACGGACAGCGCTATGCCACCAATGCCTACTTCTTGTTGGACATTCCTGCCCTCGAGTCCCGCCAGGACCCCGAACCGTCGTTGCATATGCATGCCGTCGATCGACATCGTTTATCGCATTTCAATGTCGTTCTTCCGCTTCCACGCCTCATCTAGTGCCACAAACATCACGTTGAACAAATCACGTCCGTCGCTGGTGACGAAATAATTGGCCAAGCTCGTTATGTGTGAACTAATATTGGTTCCCCACGGCGGTGGTTTGCAGGGATCCTCAATGTCCCATACAACCGTGTCTGGAGAGCAGTCCTCTAGTCTTTTTCGGATCGCCGAAAGTTCAGCTTTGGCGCCAGGAACCGATTTCCATGATAAGCGACCCCTGTACAGTTCCTTCATGGTGACGGGATATTGGGTTCCCCACCCTTGTGGTTCGAGGTGATAGGCTATTGTTGAAAAAAATGCGTGGAGGAAATCTGAGCTCCCCAGTTCATAACAAAGAAAATCCACGTTAAGACTTACACCCACTTAAGCCAATCCTTTCTCACCCATGGGACATGCCCGTACGATTCGAAAAGCAATGATGTTGCCAAGTGCATCTGCATCCACGATAGCCCGACTCCAGCCGGTATGCATGTCGGCCTGGATTTGCGATAGGTGAGTCGAGGACGGGGCCCGTCCACATTGGACCCTTCGATTTGCCAACCACCGTTGCGGGCAGGACCTCTGCGCTCATGCCTTGCCTTCCGTCAGAAAGAGCGCACCACGTTAGGACTCAATGATTTGATCGCCCTGATGGCGTTCCAGCATGCGACTGTATTTGGGCATAGCGGCATCCATCATAGCCAGGCGATCGTCTTCTGCGGATACACCAAACACGTAGTGCAGAAATCCGCCGTCTTTGTTTATCAGCGTATGCACTTCCTGAGCTTGGTTCGGGGGATAAATGATGGCCGGCTGACCATACGCGATGTGTCCGATAGGTACCCAGGTACCTGCTGGCAGTTCGCTGCGAATATGTACTTTGCCGCCCAACGCTACCACACAACCCACCCCTAGCCGGGCATCATTAAACACCATCGTTCCGGTGGCGAGAAAACTGTGGGATTCGATCTCGCAACCGGTGAGATAGGCATGTGGTCCCACGAGAACCCGGTCACCCAGCCGGAGGTTAAATTGCCCTGAAGCTCGGAGCACCGCCTGTTCCATCACAACACATTCAGCACCAATGGTTAGTGAAGCACGGGATTCTGCCGTAAGAACGGCACCCCACAACACCCGACTTCGCGCGCCCACGGTAACATCTCCCGAGATTATCGCATTGGGTGCAATCCATGCCGTCGGGTGAATAGTTGGTTCGTGGCCGTCGTGTATAATCAGCACGACCCAGCACCTCCCTTAATGAATCCATTATTACAAGAAACTGCAATTGACGCATGAACCTGTGATCCTGCGAGGTTCTGTTGTCAATGGTACCATCCCAAGCGTCGAACGTTCGAGACATTGCAGTGAACTATCTCTGAATGCACGGCGCCCAACGAGTAACGAACGTCGAACACATGCTGCAGAGTCGTCCACATCGAAAAAGTTGTGGTCTCACTGCACAGAGCCTTGCAGCATACTGCGTACTCCTGCCTGTTAACGCCCTGCCCGCCGGAGCACATGCGCCCCCGATAATTCCTAGGAGTCTGTCCATAAATCCAAATCCCGACCATCTGCAATACAACATATAGGACCAGCGACTGACCATGTGCCATAAATATTGAAACGCATACGGTTTCCGGTCGAATAAATGGACAAACTCCTAGACGTACTCTCTTGGTTGTGGGACAACGCGATCGTTGTTTTTTGTGGAGAAGTCCATTGCATCAAGGCTTTGTATGTCCAATAATAACTGCGCGAACGAATAGTGCTGTTGGGGGCGTTCGGGTCGCCGATGATAGGGATGCCGGGAACACGGATCATGTGGCGAAACACGGCGTCGAGACGTTTGAGGTGGAAGAAGCCATAACGGATCCTGACTCCGTCGGGTTCGACGTCCATGACCGGGGCAAAAGGGGATCGCGCGACGCACCGAAGCGGGCCGTGCATTGTTTGTCGGGTTGGTCGTGCCCGACGGCCCATACCGTCTCATAAGGCCACGCGACTTCACGCCGAGAGAAGGACGCACATTTCTAAAGAAGGAGGCGATGATGCCAAGAAGTAGCAAACATTGCTCAAGCAGTTTGTCATCGAAGATTGTCTATCAATTGGATGTCATTACCCGTGCCGCGCCGGTGATCATCGAAGCTCTGGTGCTGACCGCCTTGCTCACCCGGGTGGTGCATCTTCCACCATCTCCGGGGGTCGGTGTCTCCGGCGATCGCGCGGCGGATCACGCCGCTCCGGTGGGCGGAGGTGCTCGCCGCGCTGGCGGGTTCGTTACTCCCGCGCGTGCTTAGCACGGCGGGGATTCGCGATCCGATCGGGGCGATTGTCACGCTCATGCTGCATGAAGGGGTGGATCCCAACGTCCACCGAGACCGGCCGTTAGACCCGTGGACGGCGCTGTTACAGGGATAGCGAGTTAGTTAAGTTGCTTAACCGATCACGGATGGTTTCAGACGGGATCAAAGAGGGCAAATAAGACTGGTAATCACGGTGAAACAGCCGACCAAGCACTGCATGGGTACAAATCGGCCATATGCAGCCGGCCCAACGCCCACAACACCGGCACAGCCACGGCTAAGCCCAACCGACCGAGGTCCGCTCCAATTAAGAAAGGCTGACGAGGTGGGCGATCAATATACAATACACGCCCGCGAACAAAGAAATCAGGAGTAAGGGCGCCATCGCCAAAGCCCCAAGAAACCCCATATGCCACGCATCGGTACAGCCGCAATACCGCCACGAGGGGCAACGCCACCGTCGTGACCACGGATCCAAATTGCGAAACGGTTTGCCCAGCCCAGAGTTTCAGGAAATCCGGGTGCCGCTTAAGCCCAGTTCGAGGCGCTGCAGAGTCCGTTACTGCTTCCCTCCTGAACTTAACTTATCCAGTCCTTCTCACAAGAAGGGGTTCGCTATCCAACGCCCCCTACCGCTGCTTCTCGCGTGCCGACAGAGCGCGATGCCAACCCGCCCTCTCCGATCAGGTCGTCACATTCGCCTCCCAACTGGGTACATCGCTCAGCTTCCGACTCCACGAGGGGCCAGAAGTATGCGACAACGGTGTCAATCACCCATGTGGTGCCTCGTCGCAAATCGGGCAAAAGGCCATCGTGCCAGTAGCGGGCGTGGGGAGCCGCCCGGCCATCACGGTCAGTCCCACCATAATGCTGACGAACGTCCTGCATTTCCTGGACAACGCCATCGACTTAACCCCGCATGTCATTCCACCCGATCGTTAGGCGTGCTCCAACCTTCGTACACGCGGCCTACTGAGCTTGGCGATATTGCAATTCGATGGCTCGATAGACATCCGCTGCTTGTTGCAATTGGTGTTGGTAGCGAAAAAAGCTCTCGTCCCCTTCAAACGCGCGTTTACCACCCTGAGCAAGAACTCGGACTAAACGACTCCATTCATCGATCAGTGCATCGGTCTTCACGGTTTCCTCGACATAACCTTTGAACAGATCGATCACATAGTAGTCCGTGCGGTCTTCAAGGACCTGATCAGACCCATCCACGACAAACGCCATGATGGGCACGATCATCCCCTTCCCCGCTTCGGGGCGTGACTCAAACCCCATGCGAGCCATCAGCCACTCGTGGACACCACAGATTCCGAGTGTCGCATCCGCGGGAAACCAGGAGCCGGACGCGGCATCTTTAACTTCCAGCCATCGATGGTCGTTGTGCATATAGCCAAACACCGAGCAAGACGGACCGCCTTCCGCCACCATTTTTTCGGCAAATTGCCCTCGCTCGATCCATGGAGCCTGAATGTTGATCTCCGCAACGGTTCGGGTTTCTACGCCAACTGCCGTCAACAAGCTCTCCAAGAGACGGGCTTGCTCCGCACAATTTCCGGAACGCCGTTCAAGAACCTCATCCACCGTTCGACGCTGGTAATCCGTAACCGACCATTCAAATTCCCCACACATCCACGCGGTCAGTTTTCTGCACTGTGATAAGGTGTCTCGGTCGTCCCCAATCGCCGCACGGGCTAATTCTTCTATAACGGTTCGCATAAAAATCCCCCTTAGCGTGAAGCATTCAACCCATCCTATGACTCGACCCCGTTTCTATTATCTCATTCCGGTGTTTGGTTCCAAGACTACCGCATATACGGGCCCAATCAACTCCTTGTGGAATCTACGCCCCCGAAACTGTACAAGCAGGGTGGCCGGTTACCCGGTTAGCGCAGTAACCAGTCCATCCACCGTCCGACGTTTTAGCGCGCAGGACTCAGCCGTGCGCGACGCCGTCCACCACGAGAAGCTGCGTGTGCTCAGCACCGTGGGCGACCGGTGGTTTATAAAATATCTCCGTGTAATAGGCTCGAATGGTGTCATCGTTCCGGCCATGGTGACGTTCGCCGTCATTTTTGGAGAAACTCTGAAACCCTTAATACACAAGGGTTCTTGACATCTCCGTGTGTACTGGGGATGTATGTATCGAAAAATTACCAAGGAGTGATGCACATGGGTAACGCAGAAGAGGGGATGACACAGCATCTGGGAGCTGAGCAGGTACGGCTGATGCAAGGTCTGGCCCGGGAGGTGACCATACTTCGGCCCGAGGTCCTTGGTGGTGCGACCGTCGGGGAACTCGCCTGGCAATTCGGCAAGGATCGCGCGGCGATTGGTGACCGCTGGCGTTACCGCTTATGGTTCTGTGCCGAGGGCAACGGCCGACTGGACGCCTGGGCGTGGGTGTCCCTGCCGTACACCGTGGGGCGGAGCGACGGATCCACCGCTACGTCGCACAGCGCGAACCTGACATGGCAGGTCCATCCGGACCACCCCGAGCTGCTGGACGAGATTCTTGACTGGTACGCCGAGCAGGCAGCCGGCACCGACCGGTTTGTCTCGCCGCAGGATGCGGACACGGACATGCTGGTGCGCCTGCCTGCTCACGGCTACACGCCCGATACCGAGGCGGACGGTTACGACGGCGACTGGCACCAGTTTAACCTAAACGCCTCTGGGATGCCCTATCAAGCCTACCGGAAAGCGGTCACGCATCCGAATTATGGGTTCATCACCGACCAGAACATTGACGAACTGCGGCGGGTGTATAACCGAAAGTTTCCGCACAAACTCCCGTCCTTGGAGCGTTTTTTGGCGCTGGTGTTGACGGGTTGTCGAGGTGGTCCATACACCCGTGGAACGCATCGCGGACGAAGTCCGCGTCCGCGATGACTCAGATCGGCCCATTCTTCGTGCCGCAGTTGCTGCACATTCATAACCGGAGACAAGGATTTTCTGGAAGCGGGCATTACGACGCCTCGCATCATGACCGCACGGGACTTTGTTCAAATGGAGTAGCGGTATCGAGTTCCTGATCTACACGAGGATCGGGACGACCCGTCAGGCACGCCCATCGACGGACTCGTGCCGCTGTCGTGCGGTAGCCGTGGCTCAGGGATTGCCGACTGGCAGCTGGAACAATACTTTCGTTAGCTCAGGCGCTCAGGAACCCCCGCTGCCTTCCGAAGAAACAGGTGTATTATGAATACGTCTAAAAATTCCATCCAATGTATGGAGGTGCCTCGGCAATGGTGTC
>JAJZZI010000083.1 GCA_021797635.1 Bacillota bacterium
TCGTCGAAGGGACACCAAGGCCACGACGGCCAGGGGCACGTTGATGAGAAAAACGGCTGGCCAACCCAGAAACTGAGTAAGCGCGCCACCCAGATTGGGTCCAATGATACTAGCAAGACCAAACACGGCGCCAAACATCCCTAAAGCCATTCCCCGCTTGTTGGCCGGGAATTGGCCTAGCCCTTCGGCTTGGGCATTAGGATATACGGCTCCAGCCCCTGCTCCTTGGAGAGAACGTGCTAAAAGAAAGACCGTCAAATTCGGGGAAAAAGCCGCGACCACCGAAGCGAGACCAAAGAGGGCTACACCCAGACCGAAAATGCGGCGATGACCGAGGCGGTCGCCGAGAGCACCGAAGAGCGCCGTGGCCGCGACATAGGCCACGGAATAGGCCGTGATCGTCCATGCGGTCACCCCCAGCGTAACGTGAAAGTTGGCCGCGATCACGCGAAACGCTGGACCCAACACATTGGTGTCTAAGGCTCCAATAAAAACTCCAAGTAAATAGATGCTCAAAACTCGGTAGTTGACACGCATCCGTTATCCTCCAATCGGCCGATCGCGACCTCGTTCCCAAGGGCTGAGACTCATCGTCTGGGGCATCGCCTGCCACGCCAGCATGCATTCGGCCGAAAACAACCACATCATCCCAGCTACGTGAATCATGAACGAGGTCGTGGACGAATGACTCAAGGCCACATATGCTCCACTCAGCGATTGTAAGACCACTAAGGCAACGATGGTGGCGCTGGTGCGATAAAGATCTGGGAACAGCCTTCGCCGTTTCCGAATTTGCAAGAAGACCGAAACCGATAGACCCGCTAGCATCAGGGCAGCCACCCGGTGGCCAAAGTCCACCATCTCCGCCCCGCCTAAAGGGATCCAGCGCGACCGGCAGAGCGGCCAGCCCCCACAGGCGAGGCCATCGCCTAAAAAGGCTACGTAGGCGGAGTAATACACCACCCCATAGGTAAAGACTAACAGCGTCCAAATCTGTCGGCGAATAGGGCGGACTTCGCGGCTTTGGAGCTCTCGGCCCCATGAATTCGGCCGCCGTCCCAAAGTCAGGGCCAACAAAAAGAATCCCGAAAGGGCCAACAACGAACAACCAAAATGAAACGCCAGGACCCAACTGGGATTGACAAAGACCACCGCCAAAGCCCCGAGCGCCGCTTGGATGGCCACGAAAGCAAGTCCCATCGCCACCCACCACCGCACCCCTGGCCGCCAGGATTGCGACCTAAGCGCCCATATCCCGGTGAAAACCGTGAGAATGACCGCCAGCATTACGATCCCGCGATGGCCAAATTCTACCGCTCGCTGAAGGTTCCACTGACTAGGCACGAGGTGTCCGCTGCAAAGCGGCCACTCGGCGCCACATCCAAGGGCCGAGCCCGTATGGGTGTCCAGAAAACCCATCAAATTCACCAAAAACACCATTCCCACCGTGCTCCAGGCCATGCGCCTGAGCCAGGGCGGCGCTGCCGAACCGTCCATGCTCTCCCTCTTTCCGTTCTGCCAAAAGCTCGTCTATATCCGAATTACTTTTTTCCAAAATTTGTTCCGGATATACCAGCAAAAGCGGAGAGTGAGATCGCGTTCTAGTGAAACAGCACCTGGATTAGACTGGTCGTGCTCGCTCCAGAGGGAAACATCACAAACAACATCAAAAAAACGGCTAAGCCGCTCGCGGCAGACAAAAACCATAAAACGGCAGTCCAGGGAGCAACCTTGCGATGTTTTCTGAATCGGCGTCGAAAGGCCCAGCGCAGAGTAATGACCCCTAAAACGGCCGCCAGAGTAGCCAAGGTAACATGCACCTGCAAGAACGTCTGGTAGCCGGCTGCATATTTGTGAGGCCCACCGTACAACATATCGCCAATCATGAAGGTGCTAAAAACGTAACTCAAGAAAAAAGCCCCACCGAATCCCGCCCCAAGCAACATCATGCGGCGATGAGCACGAATGTGGCGATGGCGAATTTGGTACCATCCGACCGCAATCGACAGTGCGCTCGCAAGCATCAAGCACTCGCTAATCAAATTCCATACGAAATGCACGCTAATCTCCTCGACACCTCCCGGTCCAATGTCCTGACCACCTGCAAGTCAGCTTAGTCTTAAGCATAGCAGAGCAGCATCTTGAAAAAAAGATGAGCCCTACGGCTCATCTGCTTGAACGTCTGTTGGCCACATCAATCCTGGCCATGGCTAAATCGAGCGACCAGGACCCTCGGTAAAGTACTTCTCGTTTATCGAAATAGCCTCTTCAAATTCTTCCGGCAGCTCTTCGACCATGAAGATTGCCTCCACTGGGCATTCAGGAACACACGCCCCACAGTCGATGCACACGTTGGGATCAATATACAGCTGGTCCGCCGCCTCGAATGCCTCGTCTCCATCGATGTCTTTCGCCGGATGAATGCAATCCACCGGGCAGACCAGGACGCAGCTTTGATCTTTGGTGTCGACACAACGATTGGTAATTACATGGGGCACAAACATCCCCGTCCTTTCATCTCATCAGCTCCACCTTAAGCGACGCTCGAGGGACGCCAGAGGCAATATCTAAATTAGTGTAGCGCCACCCGCGTCCGCTCGCAACTCTTCTGGTCAATTCACCTGCGAAATAGCTAGACGGGTGACGAATGGTCGGAAACCGTCTACAATTAGGTCAGTCCATCCATACATTACTGGCAGAGACCCGTGTTTCGCAAATGGGAGGAGTTCTATGAAAAACTGGTTGGAGGCGGCCCGCCCTTTTTCCTTAACGGCAGCCATCATTCCTGTGTTAGTGGGCCTAGCCCTGGCTTTGAGCCAGCATCACTCGTTTAATTTGCTCAATTTTGTCGTCGTGTTGGCAGGAGGGGTGTTGCTACAGGTCGGCACCAACATGATAAATGACGGCTATGACTACCGCCGCGGCGTGGATACCCCGTTAACCCCGCGCGCCAGCCGCGTGGTCATTGACGGTCGCCTTCCGGCGGCCGCGGTGATCCGCGGGGGGCTTGTCGTCTTTGCCATCGCCTTGGTTTTAGGCATTATCCTCGCCGTGCGGGTTGGTTCGATCATTTTGATTCCCGTGGTCATTGGCATCCTCTTGGGATGGGGCTATACCGCCCCCCCTCTGGAATACAAATATCGAGCGCTGGGTATCCCTGTGGTGTTTCTTACCATGGGCCCTTTAATGACCTGGGCATCGTATCTAGGCAACGGCGGGCACGCGTTTTGGTTGCCCTGTTTAGTGGCTTTGCCCGTAGCCTTTTTGGTCGCCGCCATCATGCATGCCAATGACCTCCGCGATATTGACGATGATGCTAGCGCCCGGGTGCGCACGATTAGCGGAGCCGTAGGCTTCCCCGCAGCGCGCAGGCTTTATGATGCGATGCTCCTGCTTCCCTATATTGTGGTGCTGTTGGCAGTGCTCAGCGGAGTCATCAGCGCATTTTCCTTACTGGCCTTTTTGACCCTTCCCTTCGCGTGGAAGAACTTCAACCTGGCTCGCCAATCGGGGCGGGACCATTTAGCTACCTTGGATCAGGGCACGGCCAAACTTCACCTCTTATTTGGTCTCCTATTTGCCATTGGGCTCGTCGTCCTTTGATGACAACGAACACCCGCACCCTCCGTTGGCTTCTCGTGGTTCCGGTGGTCCTTTGGATTATTGTCTTTGCCTGGAAGCCACTTCCCTTCTGGGACCTCATGGTGCCCTCCATGGCCATATTGCTGATTTTGGCCGTCCTCCTTCGAGGCTCGGCGTTTAAATTGGAGCGTCCCACCGGGTTCGATGTGCTGAGCGGGATCGGGTCGGCCGCTGTCCTCTATGGCGTCTTTAAGCTGGGTAGTATCATCGCTCCGCTCATCTTGCCTGGCGCCCAGACGGATATTGGTGGCGTATACGGCATGACCTCATCGATATCCCCGGTTTTGATCTCCTGCTTTCTCTTGCTCATCATCGGCCCCGCTGAGTCCCTATTCTGGCAAGGCACGGTCCAAGCGACATGGATGGACCGTTTTGGTAAAAATGCGGGCTGGTTGATGACGGCGGGATTTTATGGCGCCATCCATATCGCCTCCCTCAACCCTATGCTCGTGACTGCAGCTCTCACCGCGGGACTGGGCTGGGGACTGCAATATCGACTGCAGGGTCGGATTTGGGCGATTGTCGTCTCGCACGCGTTGTGGGACTTTTCGATCTTGGTGCTGTGGCCCATAAAATAGCCTCCGTTAATGGCCTCCCCTCAAAACATGCAACGAGCAAGTGACCCTTCTGCTTACGGGCTGACCCATCTTTGATCCTGGGCCGGCCTTTTTCTTGGCCTGCCCGCCGCATCCCCTCGTCCTGACACGCCATCCGCTCGCAAATTCAAGGCAAGATTTGGCGCGGGTGGCATAGAACAAGCAGTAGCCGATATAGAGACCCAGTTCACATTCATGCTTCGGAAGGGGATGCTTTCTTATGGCTGCTCCCATGCGCGGCCTTCGTCCAGTGCTCTCCCTTCCTCGGCTGGTAGCTCTGACCTTTGCCGTGATCGCGCCCTCTGCCTCGGTGTTTTTGACCTACGGCTCAGCCTATGCGCGCGCGGGCACGGGCTTAGTGATAGGCTACGGCCTCGCCGCCGTCTTGAATCTGGTGACGATGCTCGCCTATGCAGAACTCGGAAGCGCCTTTCCTCGCGCTGGGGGTGATTACTCCCTAGCGGCAAACGCCTTGGGCCGCAAGGCGGCTAACTTTTACACCATCTTTTTTGCCTTCAAGGGCATGATCATACCTGCGCTGCTGAGTCTGACGGCGGCATCGTACATCCACATGCTGATACCAACCTGGCCCGTCAGTTGGCTTGGTGCCCTCTGCCTTGCCCTCTTTATTGGGGTCGCATTTCTGGAGATCACCACGTCCAGCCGTGTGATCACCGTGATGGTGGCCATTGAAGCGACCGTCTATTGCCTATTTATGGCGTCTGCCGTCGTGTTCGTACACCAACCCTGGTCGGTGCTTTGGCACCCCATGATAGACCGCGGTCAAGGATTCGTACGGGTGCCATGGTCAAGCATCTGGGTCGCCACCACCACCGCCCTTTACGGATACAACGGAGCCCAGGCATGTTTGTACTACAGCGAGGAAACCCCGGCAAATCCACGAGATTTTGGTCGGCTGATCATCTTCGCCACGTTGATCACGGTGGCGGTCGAATTTTTGGGCGTTCTGGTAACCACCTTGGCGCTGCCTCACTTAGGCGTGGACCGCCACGGCGCCATCCCTTTAGTCTCCCTTTTCCGTCAGACCACCTGGGGTCGGCGGATGGCCCCGATACTCATAGCCGGGGTGAGCATTGCCCTCATAGATACCGGAATCGCCACCACGATGGGTTACGGACGCATTTACTTTGCCATCGCCCGCGATGGCCATTGGCCCCACATAATTAATCGGCTGTGTCTGAGAATCAACGGGCGTGGGGTACCCGTCGGTGCGCTACTTCTTCTTAGTGGAATAAACGCCACGATGATCTTGCTCTCAGGCGTTACCTATCTCATCTTGTTCACGGGGTCTTTACTGCTTTTAATCTATCTGGGCATTCAATTCGCTGCCATAGTCCATCGGTTTCGTGGACCCACTCCCCCGTATCGGATGCCGTTATGGCCAATGCCACCTCTGCTGGCCACGATCGCCATGCTTTTTCTGCTCTCCCATCTTGGGCGATCCCAGTTGCTGAGTGTCGTGATTATTCTTATCCTCGGGACTATCCTCGCGCTTACGGACCACGGCAAGCAAGAGTCGATGCCCAAGGACAACCTTCACAGATGACCGACGCACCTTGAAATTGCAGTCCTAACGCGAGTTTATCTCCCGGACGAGGCTGACTCATCCGACCGTTTCGGCAAACAGGAATCCCAAGGCCTTGCATTGGACGTTCTAGTCGCTCCGGAAAAAGGGCGAACGAACGGTCTACATGACCGATGTCCGTCGGCGCTTTCTTATCTTTACTAGGTTTCGCGCTTGCGCATCGACATTGTACGGGACTTAGGCTGTCTCGCGCGCCGACTGGGAGCGACTCCGTCGACCGCTTGGGTCAATTTGTACACGATGAGGTGGTTGAGACTCACGCCTTCCTCTTCTGCGCGCATAGACAATGCGCGATGCAACGACTTTGGCAGTCGTACATTGAGCTTCCCCGAATAGGAGGCCGGGCGCGTGCCCGGGGTCCGGATCGGGATCGACTGTTCCATGGCCGTACTGAGCCATGCAGCCTTAGCATCTTCGATCAGCTTGACGGCCTCCTCCTTGGTCTCAGCCTGCGTCACGCAGCCGGGCAAATCGGGAATGGACGCCACATACCCGCCTTCCTCATCCGGATACAGCTCGATCCGATAGGGCAAACTCATCAGCCAGTCAAAGTCGTTATCGCTCATGATTCCGTTCCCTCCTCGTCAAGTACCCTGAGCCCCTCTTTGACATAGGATTCCTTGACATACGGACTGTGCTTGGGGACAGTCAGAATCCGAGTTCCCTTGGTGTATACATAGTGGCTCGATCCACTCCGAGGTTGCCGGCGCACATAGCTGGCCCGCTGTAAAATTTTATCCAGCTCGTCAAACGTGACGGTTTTCGGGTTGTTGTGGATGCGAGCCAGCAGTTTTTCCCATTGGCTCATCGCTACGCTCCTCGTCATTATGGTACCATATGTAGTGGCACCGAACAACGTGTCAACTGCTGTAACAGCGTCTGTCCTTCTATTTTGTGGGATTTAGCGGGCTTGACGTGAGTTGTTCTTAACGCCCACTCGCCCCCGAGAGTGCACGAAGGTATGCCGTCTCACCTTAAGCCTTTTTCTTTACCTGATAGTTTGGACAATACTAGAGTACGTTACCTAAGGTCCACGAGGTCTAACCATGATCCGTCTCAACCTCTACCTGCTATTCCATGGCAACCCGTGCTGAAGGCTTATGACCGTTTACCATAAGTGCCTCGGTGGAACGTTGGCGGTTGCCACGTTGGCGACACCTATGAGCGACCGGATGTCGTTCGACCGGCACCACAAGGTCCTCAACACCATACTCCGCGGTGAACACTTCACGTCAGATTGGCTGCATCCCACACAGGTTTCCGCGCAAGATAATGCCGTCTGTTTGTATATCGACGGCGGAACCGGTAGGGAAGTGAAGGGGTGTTTCGAAGAACCTTTGGTCGGGGCGGACGAAAACCTCATAGAGCGCCGGGGAATACTGGTTTCTCATCAGGGTTTGAGTGTACTGCGAGAGCAATTTTAGCCCCCATCTAAATTTCCGGGTCCACTATACCCATCAGCGTTGCCAATCCGGCGCGCTTGCACCTGCGGGGAGTCCGGCGCGACGAGCTGACCCATGCCGAATGTGTAACGCCTTTTTCGCCCGCGACATATTGTGCTCGCCAGCATCGCCAACTCGTCATTGAATTGGCGGAGTCTGCCGGATGCAACACAACTTGGCTGCGCCAAAGAGCTACTGCCGCACCTTCCGGTAAGACTTAAGATCCCCGCCCACTGCTGACGAGTCGGAATCGGCTTAGGATTTGGGTTTTCGGTATCAGGGACGTCTTCCGGAGCCACGTGGCTGGGCGCCTACCCCTTTGTGGCCACACCGCTCTCCATTCTTCTCGGCCCTTGCTCCTGGTGACGCCATCCCTAAACGACCACCCAACGCCCATAATCAAAAAACCCTGCAAGCTTTGCAGGGCTTCAAATTTTTTAAATGGTGCCGCAGGGCGGAATCGAACCGCCGACACGAGGATTTTCAGATCTAAGGTAACGTGTCTACGGCAGTTCGGGAGTCACTGGAATCCGCTCAGGGCATTGGTTTCCCGGATCACTGATGTCTACGACGTTGCTCCCGTCTGTGCATTTCCAGACGCTCCTGGTGACGCAGGTGGTGACGAAGCATCCAATAGAATAGTCGAGCGCCCGCCTCAGGTTCCAGGTACCACAATCCATCCCACGCCGAATCTCTTAATAACGCTTGAGGGCCCGGTCGTGGTGATCGATGTTGCGCAGCAAAATTGTCTCGGGATCCAGAAATTCGAAGGTCACCCGAATGTCCATATTCACCGAGCATTCATAGATGCCCGGTGTCCCTTGAATCCGCTTCATCCGTAGGGCGGGATGCGCGGGAGGAAATCGCAAAAGGTATTGGATCGTCTTCTGAACCTGTCTAAAGAGGCGAGGATCGTCCTTGGACAAGCGTTGAAACTGTTTGACGAAACGGGCAGACCGCTGAAGATTCAACGGGGTTCGTCCGGGGGTTCCTGCAGGAGGTCCTTCATGAACTCCGTTGCCGAGGTGTACCGTCGGCTAATGCGACCGGCGATTTTGTCCGCATCGGCTTCTTGTTCACCCTGTTGCCAGGGTTCGGTCCAATACCAGGCTTGATCGTCGTGCTCGACCAGCGATTTCACCACGGCATACACCGTCTCAATATCGGTGGGTTCGTCGAGACGGTCAATGAGCCGATGAAGCGTATCTTTGTTGACGGCCATATCATCACCCCCGTTGGCGACACTGACGTCATGGCATCACCAGCCTCGCCTGATTCTAAGCGCCGCATCTCAGTCACGAGGTCGGCGCACTCCACAGCATGCATTCTTCACGCAATCGTTTCGACCGGCCGGGATCCCGCTCCGTGAACGGTTGAGTCCGCCCTTCCTTGACCCAGCGCACCACATCTTCTTCCGTGATGTTTCGGGCTGTGGGCGTGGGCGCGAAACGCTCTTGACCGTCACCTGCCGCCGGCAGACGAAGTTTTTGGACAACTACCGTCCCGTCCTCCTGCCCAACCAAGGTGAGCACGTCTCCGGTTTGGATGCCCATCTGCTCCCGGATTCGCTGGGGGATCGTGATTTGCCCTTTCGTGGTCACTGGGGCCGTATCCATGCCCACCCTCCCAGTAAGGATTTCTTACTTAGTATACTACGCGGCGAGCACGATACACGCGTACTGAAACACTAACATAGCCATCCCAACGAGGAGTGCGCACCGGGTGTCCACGACGTTTCTCCAATCTCCCCGCTTCTCCACATGCTCCTGGTGGCGCCGTGGTGCCGCCGGGCTGGTGCTGCCCGAGTTCTCGGGCGCTATCCTTACCCACGATATAGCTCGTACCCCGTCCAAGACAACGCGGCGCTCTATAGTTCAAGACCTAGCGTCTGCCTTAAGGGAATGCCCCTATCGTTCCTCATTGTATATGGCCAAATAGAAATGGACAGTTTGGCCATCGCTTTTCCCCAGTTTGGCCATTAAGAATTCCCCAATTGAGCCACTTGGAATGCTGACGAGTGTGGACTGCCCGACCCCACCGCCCTGGCGAACCGATGCTGGACCAGAGGCGACCACAAGCCACCGTACCCAGCCGTTCGTGACGAAGGGCGGCTTTGACACTGCCATACCCAGAACGGTTAGGGGTCGAGTGCAGCCAGTCGGAACTCGAAGAAGCGCCGTTCCGATTCGGAGTGGGTGATCCCGAGCGCCCGCTCGTACGAAACTCGGGCCTCGGCCATTCGCCCGAGGCGGCGGAGCAACTCGGCCCGGGTCGCGTGCAGGTAGTGGTACTGTTCTAACTCACGTTCGAGGTCGTCGACGAGCGCAAGTGCTGTGGCCGCGTCGCCCGCTTCGGCGAGCGCGGCAGCACGGTTGAGGAGTACAACCGGCGAGTGCGTGATCTGGGCTAGTCTTCCATATAATTCCGCGATCTGGGGCAAGTCTAGTCTGGCGGTTCATCGACATGCAGAGACGCGATAGCGGCTTGGAGCACGTAGGGTCCTCGACCGCCAAGTGCCAGGCTGTGGTCAAGTACAGCGCGTCCCTCCACGATTTGCCGGTAATCCCAGAGCGAGCGGTCTTGGTCGCGGAGTAGGACGATGGTGTCATCGCGGAATCGTGC
>JAJZZI010000135.1 GCA_021797635.1 Bacillota bacterium
CCGATCTTCTCCGCCGCCAAATTGTGATGAAACCGGAGCAGTTAGCCGTTAGCATGTGGAGTGTGCACCGCAAGTTCTATGATCATGGGTGGACGGTTCTCGACTTTTTAGAATTTGCTCAACAATCGGGTGTGCTCTCCGTGGAACTCCTGAACAACTTTTGGCGTAACGAAGCGGAAGAGTTACCCCAAGTCATCTCGAGCTTGGCTCAATATCACATGGCCGTGGCCGCTTGGGCCGTGAGCAACGACTTCGCTCGAGACGACTACGAAGCCCAAATTGCCGAGGTGCTACATGGCATTGACGTAGCCCGTCGGCTAAAGACCTCGACGGTGCGCGTCTTCGCTGCCCACCCGCGCGAGGGCATCGACCTGGATGCCACGCTGGCAACGGTAATTCGCGGCCTCAAAGCCGTCGCACCCGTTGCAGAGGGCGCCGGCATCACCTTGGCAATCGAGAACCACGGGCTCTTGGCAGGAAAGTCTGGTCAGATTCTTCATCTCATTCGCGAGGTAGACTCGCCCTCCGTGCGGGCCAACGCGGATATCGGAAATTTCCTGTTGGTCGATGAAGATCCCCTTGAAGCCGTGGATAGCCTTTTGCCACACATTGCGCACATCCATGCCAAGGACATGATTCCCGTCAACCAGGGCGGATTTGCCGCGTTATCCGGAAAGCACTACCTCGGCGGCGCGATAGGTGAAGGAGTGGTACCGGTCGGTCCGATTATGAACCGGCTCCATCAAGCTGGCTATCAGGGCTATCTTTCGCTGGAATTCGAAGGCGACGGCGACGAAATCGAAGGAGTGCGTCGGTCCGTGAGTGCTTTACGATCCCTCTTGCCCCAATAGGCGCAAGGACTGCCAGCGCCCCGGCAAATCGTCCGGGGCGCTTTCTTGTTCTCCTATGCGCCCAAAATTCCAGCGATCCGACCCTTGAGCCGTTTGGCCAATTGTCGGTGGATCGTTTGAAATTCCTTTGCCTGAGCCATCTGGCGCCCCACTTCCTCGATGGGGTGATCATCAATCCACTGAACCGTACGCTCGGCAAGACCGTCTTCGGTTATGAGACCGATAGGCTGGACCAGATACTGCATCATCTGGTGGGGGTACTTGTCTAAAAATTTCTGCCACGATGCTTCAACCAGATCCCATGTCAGTTGACGGGCATAGCGATTGCTAAGCGCCCTAGAGATGGCCAGAATGCCATCTTGGATCTTCACTTCCGGCGATTGGTAGAGATCCAACGTGCGCTGGATGAGCTCCGGTTGGCGGAATTCGGCCAAGGCGTAAAGATAGCGCGTCTCGTCCTGCGGATTGGACGCCGCTTTGAATTGGTGATAGAAGTTCTCCCAATCCTTGGCGTCTCCCGAAGCGGCGACCACCTCCACGATGGCTGGCAATAGGTCGGGCGAGATGGCCTCGCTCTTGGCGAAGTGCCCCCGTAGCCTCCGGTGCGCTTGCTCGCGCACGCTGGGGTCCTCGCCGATAACACCTAAAAGGCGCACGACTAACGCACGCAACCGTCTTTTCCGTACGTCCTCCCCTGCCTTCGCGTCAAATCCCAGTTCATTCAGAAGGGGGGCCGCAATCTTCACACTAAACGCACGCACCGCCGCGCGGTCGTCTTCATCGCCAATCTGATTGAGCACGGTCAATTGGCGATATAGAGCACTCCATACGTCCGGGTCGGTTTCAGCAGGAAATGTCCGCCACAACCTGACCGCCTGATCCAGGGGCAGTTGGTCGGCCAATACTGCGGCAAAGGCATCATCCACCAAACCTAGACGCTCCAAGGCGGAAAATTGAGAGCGTCCGGCCAACAACCGATCCCACAGGGCACCATCGTAGGCCACTCGGTAAAATCCCCACCCTCCCTGATTCACCAGAACGTATTCTGTATCCTCCGGAAGAGACATCTCCAGGGGGTTTTCGTCAAGCAAAACACGTCGGCTCTCACTTTGCCCAGATGGCCGCCCAATTCCGATGACCAAGGGGATCCGCCATATTCCCTCGGCGGATCCCAGATAGCGAAAGGGTTCCTGATGCACGCGCAGGATCTTTGCCTGCCTATCCCAGGCTACGCGCACCATCGGATAGCCGCGTTGCACCACCCATGAATCCATCACGGTTCGCACGGGTTGGCCGGACTCTTCCTCTAAGGCATCCCATAGATCCGCAGTCTCGGTGTTGCCGTACCGATGTTTTTTTAGATATCGCCCGATACCGCGCCGGAACACCTCAGGGCCTAAATATTGCTCCAAGGCACGCAACACGGCTCCACCCTTTTCATAAGTTAGCACGTCAAACATTGCAGCGGCTTCACTGGGCGGGCCCACCGGAAACTCAATCGGCCGGGTGGAGGCCAACCCATCCACACTGAGGGCGTACGCTCGACCGGGGCCAAAGGTCGTCCACACATCCCATTCGGGGTGCAAAGCGTCCGCAGCCAGCAGTTCCATAAAGGTGGCGAAGGCCTCGTTCAACCACAACCCATTCCACCAGCGCATGGTCACCAGGTCCCCAAACCACATATGGGCCGTCTCATGGGCGATGACCGTCACCACCCGCATTTGTTCCATGGGGGAGGAGCGTTGGCGGTCGATCAAAAGGGCGTTTTCTCGATACGTTACGCAGCCCAAATTCTCCATGGCACCTGCCGCAAATTCGGGAATGGCCACATGATCGATCTTCTCCCCAGGGTAAGCGATGCCAAAGTATTCTTGGAAGAACCTCAAAGTGGTCTCTGCGGACTCTTGCGCCAGGTCGGTAAGATGAGCCAAGTCAGCCCGGGCAGCGATGCGCACGGCCACCTTATCCACCATCACCGGTTCCGTCAAAACAAACGGCCCCACGACCAGTGCTACCAAGTAGGTAGACATCGGGATAGTCTTGGCAAAGCTGACCCTTCGTTTTCCCGTGCCGTCGTCTACATTGCTAATTTCTTGGCCGTTAGAAAGCGCGGTGAGACCTGCATCGACGGTGAGGGTAATGGAAAACGTCGCCTTAAAGTCTGGCTCGTCCCAACCGGGAAACACGCGCCGAGCATCGGTAGATTCACATTGTGTGGAAGCAATGACGAGCCTAGATCCGTCCGCGGCCGTTACCGTCGTCCGATAAAACCCTCTCAGGTCCTCGCCGAGGGCCCCGGTGAAGTTCATCAACAGATGATAGGTGCCGCTTTCCACAAACTCCGGCCAGGTTAAGACCACCTGTTCCTCGGCAGGGTGATAGGTCACCTCGGCCGAAAGCACCCGACCTTGGGCCAGCTCGAGAGTGGCGCTGTCCACTTCAATTCCGGCTCCGTTGAGCACAAATTCTTGGATACGTTCGACGACGTCTATGGTTACGTCAGACTTGCCAGAAAATCGATCCTGGGATAAGTCAGGCCAAAATTCCAGATGGTAATGATGCGGCACCACGCTCCGCGGTAAACGATATGACAACGACTCTGCCACGGGACTCCTCCTCGATCTTTCGTTTTTTCATAAAATGTAAGGCGAAAGCGCATCTCCATCGCCGTGCACTTCTCATAAATCCATTATGCCTCAAAAATCACGAGGTACGCGAGAAATCCCATTTCGCACCCTAACAACCGCCGAGCCCCCTAAGTTGCCGGAGTTGGAGGCTCGGGGCTATGAATTCCTGACAGATGGGCCATCAACGAATATTATCGTGCAAGCCGATCCTATTGGACGTTCCACTGACTACACGGAGCGTACGGTTCCAAGGCCATGTTCAGCGTGAGGATGCCATCGCGACCATTTGACCCCAAACATCCTCCATCGTACGAATATCCGAACAGCGAGTCGCGAAAAGCGTTAGCGTGTCATCGTCGGTGATCGCAAGGGTTACTGATCCACGGGTCCCGTCCAACGCTGCATACCTCCAGCCATGTTAAAGACGTGGCGGTAGCCGGCTTGGCTTAGCAGCTCTGCTGCCTTAGATGAACGATTGCCGGAACGGCAAACCACCACCACCGTCTTGTCCTTAGGCACCTCACGGATGCGTTGCAGGAGCTGTCCGAGCGAGATGTGCTTGGCCCTAGGAATATGGCCAGTACGGTATTCTGATCCCTCACGCACATCCACGATGAGGGCTTGACCCGAACGCGCCATCGCCTGCACGCGTTCGGGCGATAGGTGATGGACCATCTGAAGCTTCCTCCCTTTCCGACCCGCAGGGCCACCAAACACCTCCATCCACTCAGAGCAAAGCCCCCGGGTCCTACCGTGTGCTTGGCGTAGTCGCCCCCTTCACGTCTTAAAAGAGCTGAGTCGCATGGGCTTGGCTGACCTTAGCGCGACTGGGCTGCCTGGTCGACCGCACGACGCAGTAGTCGATCCACTTCTGCGGCCAAGGGCTCTAGCCGCTCATCGCCCAAAAGACCCATCAAAGCATCGGGCTTTGCATAACCTATGGTCGTCTGGTGTGATTGTCGGTCTTCGTAGACCAGCACCTTGCACGGCAAAAAATAGCCTACAAGTTGATTCTGGCTCAACGCCTGTTTGGCTCTAGGAGCACTACATACTTCTAGAATACGAAACGGCGGTTCGACCTCGATGCCCTTCTCCTCAAGTTTTTGATTGATGTCCAGGTCCCATAACACCCCAAACTGGTTCTCTTGCAACGCCGATCCGACCGCTTCTACTGCCTCTTCCACGGTCTTTTGGGTACTCACCCGGTACATTAATTCGTTCACCCATCATCCCTCCTCATCGATAGACATCGCCGTCTCATGGCATACTGCGAATGCCCAAGGCTCGGTCGAGCTTAGCCCGGTTAAATCCCACAACAATCGTTCCGTTTACATCAATCACCGGCACGCCGGTTTGGCCAGATTTCCGCTGCAGCACTCGGAGGTTTTCGGGCGACTTCGTGACATCCACCTCACGAAAGGGGATTCCCCGCTCCTTCATGTAATGCTTGGCGGTCCGGCAATGCGGTCAAGTCGGGGTGGTAAAGATGGTTACCATAACTTCACAAGCTCCTTTCCTGGATTAGCGGCTTAGGCGTCGAATGACTTGTTGCACCTCAGCAAATTCAAGCGTACCCACCGCATGTTCGCCGACTAAGTGCTCGGCTAGCCGACACGCCTCCACAATTTTAACGATGCCACTTAGCGCGCCTTTCGTCGCAGCTAATTGTACTAAGATATCATCGCAGCTTTCCCCACGGCCAACCATGGCTTCGATACCGCGCACCTGACCCTCTATGCGGCGCAATCGGTGGCGCAAGTCGTCGTCAGACCAAAACACCTTTCGTTGGTGAGCCACGCGCGTTCCCCCTTCCCGCCGCCCTCGCTCCCCAAAGGAGTGGTCCGTCTAGCTGTCGTTCTCGCTTAGCGTCAACCAAACGGTCAGCAAATACTCCGCGATGACGGGGCAATCCCCCGTTGGACCGTCGTAACGAGGGAGCGACCGCAGACCATCCCCTGATATAGAGATACCATGTATGGTATATAAAATCAAGCACCCTTCTCAAAACCCGAGAAACTCCCATAGATCCGTACTGCATAGGCTTGTAGTAAGTTCCAACTCACCGCCGACGACCGCTGTATACCCTTGATCTACAAGCTTTCTCACGATACAAATACCCAACCCCGTATACGAAATCCAGGTGGCGATCGACGCTGTCCGCGACGGGGTCGTCCCATTTCTACCTGGACCAGCAACGTCGAATTTCCGGTTGCCCTAAAGTCAGCATCCGGATAGACTAGCCCAAGGTTAAGATTTTCAGTTGACGCCGTTAGCGTCGAAACGACGGGAGGTGTTACCATGTCTCGCCCCTTGCTTCCTCTGAAGGAATCACCCCTTACTCCACGGCAAGCCGCCGATTGCCTGCGCGGCCTCGCCGAGATGCTTGAAACCTACCCAGCCGCTACCGTGTTATTGACGCTTGACGTCGCGGTCGCGCAGTCCTCCGAGCCGTCACCGCGAAAACGTCGCACCACCAAGTCCAACTGATTAGCAGAAAATAGGTTCGCCTTGGGGTCGGGCCGCACCTGCTTGACCGGGGGTCATTGGAAGGCTCTCTCTCGATAAAGACGAATCGGTCAGCAGGAATCGGTAAAGTCCCCAAGATTCAACCACAAATTTCTATTGTTCTGGTTGCCCAATCCTTTGAAAAAGGTGTCAAACTGTTAGTATGCACGCAATCAAGGAGGCGACACGATGGCGCGAGATGCTTACCACCCTGGCTTAGGCCGATATCTGCTCAAGAACGTCCTCATTGTATTCTTAGGCCTATTAACCAACCAAATCATCCAAACCGTCGGTGCCGCAACCTTGACCCGGATCGTATCAAACCCCGCGACCTATGGCGAGATCAACGTTTTGTTGCAAATTTTAGGCCTCATGGGTATTTTTTTGTCCTTGGGCCTAAACTCGGCTCTGACTTACGTCATTGCTACCAAACGTTCGGGTAGTGATAACGCCTATTGGCTAACGCTTTGGATGAGCGTCGCCTTTGGAACGCTCTTGGCTCTGCTGCTGTCCGTCTTTGCTGGCGTGCTAGCAGGTCTGTATCACCTTCCCATGCTTGCCCCTGCCATCTTGATGATGAGCTGGGTGTTAGTCTTCAACTCGGTAACCAATGTGGTCATGGCCGTGCTCGCCGGAAAGAAGTTATTCAGAATTCAGTCGCTGGCCCTCATGATGCCCGTCTTAAGTGCGACGGCGGGCATGATCATCGCAGTGGCTTTAGCATCGTCCAGCCTGCATGTTTTGTGGTGGGCCGCTATCGGCCAAGCCCTGGGAACGCTCCTAGGGCTCCTAGCCGTCGCCCTGGTGGCGCAAAGGCACCTGCCTGCACGGGCCCGTACGGACTGGACGATGCTGGCGCCTTTATTGCGCTATGGCGTCCCGATGTGGTCGGGGAACATCGCCAAGTCGTTTCAGCAACCCTTTTTGGTCATCTTCATGGGGTTGGTTTCTTTAAGTGCTGCCGGGTTCTTGTCCAACAGCTTGAAGATCGGCGGGTTCTTAAATAGCATTACCTGGGCCTTTAACATCGTGGTGCTGCCTTGGCTCTCGGAAGTACAGAGTCGAAGGGACTTGATTCGCCATCGTGCCACCATGGCCTTTCGCTACAACAATTATCTTATGTATCCGATCACCGCTCTGGTCATTCTAGAACGTCAGATCATCGCCGTGACCGTCTTCGGACCCCGCTTTGCCCACACGGGCACCTACCTTTTGCCCATTGCTCTAGCCATCGGGTTCTCGTCGGTAAGCCGCCTGGGGGGAACCTTACTGGCTGGCATCGGTCAACCGCGAGGAAATTTTTGGCCCATGGCCGTTGCCGGCGCTGTCACCCTGGTGGGCGTACCCGTGATGCTCTCCTGGGGCGGCCCCCAAACAGCGGCCTATCCCTACCTGATAGGGTGGGTAGCCGCCACGGCCACCACGATTGTCTTTGCCATCAAAGATGGTCTCAACCTCGATTATATCGATGGGTTCGGCAGGCCTGCCATTCCGCTTGCCATTATGCTCGCTGCCTATTTTGCCGCGGGCCTGACCAAGATACCTATACTGGTCACCTTGGTAGGAAGCTTAACGCTTCTGGCACTATCCACTTGGGTCGTGGAGCAACGCCACTTACCGCACTTTAAGAGGCCATCCAAGCCGCTGCGTAGCGAGGGATATTCGAGTTAGCCTCATCCCCCTGAATTTACCATCCTCCGCATGAACTGGGAGGCTCCCCAGGACAAGCACTGGTGAGCCCTCCCCTTAATACTGTGGTCATTGACTGCGGCTAACAAGGCCGCCGTTAGGTAACAGGAGGGATGGAATATGTCTACTCGTGTGGTGAAAGAAGAACGCGCTTCGCGCGCTCAAGACCGCCTTCAGGTTCTCCAGGCTCGTTCTCATCGGCAACGCTGGCGGCTCATATGGCTGCTTGTGGGCCCTGGCATTCTCGTCATGCTGGGCGAAAATGATGCTCCCTCCATGCTATCCTATTCCGCTACCGGAGCTCAATTTGGAATCGGGTTCTTTTTGCCGTTTGTGTTGCTCACCTTTGCCATGGCCTTTGTCGCCCAGGAGATTACCGTCCGCTTGGGTGCCGTCTCCAAGACCGGTCACGCCGATCTGATCTACCGCCGCTTTGGTCGGTTCTGGGGTAACTTTGCCATGAGTGATTTGCTCTTTACCAACCTGCTCACGTTGGTGACCGAGTTCGTAGGCATTGTGGCCGGTGCTGGCTTCTTTGGCATCCCTAAGAGCATCGCCGTGCTCGGAGGCGTTGGCATGGTGAGTTTAGCCCTAGTCGCGGGCCGCTACTGGGTCTGGGAACGGGTGACGCTTATCTTAGCCCTGACCAACTTAGTCTTCGTTCCGGTGGCCATCCTGAGCCATCCCCTATGGGGCCAGGTGACATCGTCGTTCCTCACCTGGCATCCCTTTCCTGTGCAAGGATTTGGTTCGCATACTCTAGTTATTTTGCTGGCGGACATTGGCGCCACCATTACCCCGTGGATGCTGTTCTTCCAGCAAGGTGCGGTCAGTGATAAAGGGCTAACCCTCAAAGATGTGGCGCACGGGAGACTGGACACGGCCATCGGCGCTGTTCTTGCTACCATGGGTGCAGCCGCCTGTATTGTTGCCACCTCGGCCCTGTTCACCCACCACATGAACGCCAGTCAATTTAACGCCGCCGAATTCGCTCAAGCCCTAACCCCCTATGTTGGCCACTTGGGTTCCGCCCTGTTCGCCTTCGGCATCTTGGAAGCGGGGCTAGTTGCCGCCACGACCATCTCGACCTCATCAGCCTATGCCTTTGGAGAAGTCACGCGTCGCGCTCATAGCCTGAACGCTCCCGCGAAGAAGGCCCCCTCGTTCTATCTCGTACTGATCTTGGTAGCCGCCAGCGCTGGTGCCGTCGTTTTGCTCCCGGGATTCCCCTTAGAAGCCGTGGTCATCATGGTAAACGTGATTGCCGTGCTTACCATGCCCCCGGCCATCGGATTCCTTTTGATTTTGGCCAATGACGGCGAGGTCATGGGACGCTTTAGAAGCGGAAGATGGTTGAACACACTGGGCATCTCCGTGGGCATGTTCGTCTCCTTGGCCGGCATCATCTATGCGCTGACGGTGATTATCCCAGGATTTCACTTGTAGGCGTTTCGCACGACCAGACCCTGTTCAGCAGGGGCCAGGCTTCACGTCCATTCATTCCATTCCATTCCAAGGGAGGCCTACCATCATCATGATGAATTCAGACGTCAAAGTGTCGGCAGATTCCATCGGCACGACATCTCACGATGCTTGGATTGAGCAGGCATTAGCCGAACACCGCCAAAGTCAGTTGCATGTCGAGCAGTTGGGGCGCCTGCCACTAAGCTTAAGCCTAAAGGGGTTGATGTGGCTCCTTCGCCTCTACGTGCTCTTCATGATCGCCGTCGTAGCCGTCAACGTTTTCCAGCAAGTCCACTGAAGCTCCGACCGGTGACGATGCCTGGCCGCCGTCGTCACCGGATTTTCCTTAACTGGGGTGTTGTTCCTGCCACTTTCGCCATCCTTCCGCCACATCGGTCTGCTCGCGCATGAATTCGACAAAGCGTTCAATGCGTCGTAGCTCGTCAGGCCCAAAAAAGTGCTCAATGCCTTCGACCGTTCTTAGCACTTGAGCTCGGTCATCAAATCCGATAATCTCTAGAAAGTCTGTTAGGCGCTGGTGACGTTCCACCAAACGCGCTCCGCGAAGACGCCCCGTTTCAGTAAGATTGAGTCCCCGATATCGCTCGTAGGTGAGTTGGCCATCTTGATGGAGTCGTTGAATCATACGGCTGACCGACGCGCGGCTGATACCGAGGTGGTCGGCAATGTCTG
>JAJZZI010000028.1 GCA_021797635.1 Bacillota bacterium
CGGGGAACTGGGGAAACGCATCCCAGCTCCATGGGGCGAAAGCTACCCCCGAGCAGACGAATCCTGTGAGGACTGCGGGTCCCGTGAGGGACCGAGAAAAGCCGAAAGAGATTATTGTAGGTTTTTTAACCAGGTTCATCATCTGACTTGTTCGGTGGCTTTGGATCTTCTTCGAGTCCAAGGAAAGGGCAGGGGGATTTCAGGGGCATCTTCTAGGGCAATATCTGTGGGGACGTCTACCCACGGTGACTTTTGCAGTCGAACTCGTTGACTCGGATAGACGCTGTGGTTGCCAATCATAATAAAGGCGGGGATGGCTACGATGAGAAAGTCGGGGGCCAAAGTGGAACCGAAGAGTTCCATGCCCATAATCGTGGCGGCGATGGGAGCATTGGCCCCGGCGGCGGTCACGGCGATCATGCCCAACTCCGCGCCGATGGCGAGGGGAATGCCCAGCACCCCGGCCAACGCAGATCCCAGTGTAGCCCCAATGACAAACAAGGGGGTGATGATGCCGCCACTCATACCCAGGCCCAAGGTGACGGCCACGAAGATGAGCTTCCAGCCAAATGCAAAAGCGGGTACCGTGCCGCCTGAAAGAGCATGAGTGAGCAGGGTGAGCGAGAGTCCTCCGTACTGGCGACCGGATAGCAGGATGAGGACGCTTAAGACCATGCCGGCCAGCAGAGGAAAGATCGGAGGCCACCAGTGGTGCTGATGGCGAAGGTGGTGCAGCCCCCCCATAAGCAGCACTAAGACATACGCTGCGAGCCCGGACGCGACGCCGATCAATAGCATTTTGCCAAATGCGGGCATGGTGAAGGCCAGTTGCGCAGTCGCGGTGGGATAGAACCAGGTGAGGCCGAGAGATCGCGACAGTTCGTAGGACATCACACTCGCGGCAAACGAGGGGAGCAGCATTTCGTACCAAAGATCTCCAATGGCCAGGACTTCGATGCCCAAAATAGCCCCCGCGACGGGGGTGCCGAAAACGGCGGCGAACCCCGCGCCAATGCCGCAGATTACGATGCGTCGACGTTGATCGGGGGAAAATCGAAAGAAATCAGCCAGCGCCGAAGCCACTGCAGCGCCGATCTGGGCGGATGGACCCTCCTTTCCCGCGGAACCCCCAGGAGCGATGGTAGTAATCGTGGCTAAAGCCTTGATCGGGGCGACTTTCCAGTTGATCCGACCGGATTGCCGATGGACGGCCCGGATGACGGCTTCGGTTCCGTGGCCGGCAGCATCCGGGGCGCCATAGTGGACCAAGAGTCCAGTCACCAGACCGGCGACGGGAAGGACAACGACAACCAGCCAGAGTGGCCAGGATGCCGTGAGCGCAATAGACCAAAAGAGCAATTTGAGAAAATAGGTGACGACCAACCCCACCAGTCCGCCCGTGAGCGAGCCAAGCACCAGCCACAAGAGCAGTTGTCTTGCCATAAACATCGGTTCCCATACCCGTCGCATATAGGGCGACCTCCTTGGTTGAGAGATAAGGCTTGAGGCCTAACCGCTGCATGATCCGATAGGCGACCGGGGCGACCAGGGAAAAGGCCTGTTTTGAAGGGTAGCGTCGATCGGTGACGCCTTGCGCATAACCGACGAAAGCTTTCGGGGCCACACTTCCTGAGACTTAAACATTTTTTGCCGACCAAAATGGAAACTTTCCGCCCCAAAACCGCCTTGCACCTCTGCTTCCTACTTCTATCGTAGCATAGCTGCCGGGAGCTTAACCCCAAGCACGTAGCAGACAAGCACTTTGGCCACCATGGAGGGCTCTTCACGCTAGATGATGGCCGGCCACGGCCTTTCCCAGTGACTACCCTCCGCATCGCCAAACGTTTCGTTTATTTCCCAGACCTGGTTTTCCAACGAGGCTCTGGGCCCAAGGGGATTCACGTCATTTCCAGTTGACAGCACCCCATTTGTGCGGCATAATCATGAGCGTGCTTCGAGCGTGAATGACGGTCAAATATTCATAACGGATGGGTGCCCGAGTGGCTAAAGGGGGCGGTCTGTAAAACCGCTGGTTAACGCCTACGTTGGTTCGAATCCAACCCCATCCACCATCGCGGGGTAGAGCAGCCAGGTAGCTCGTCGGGCTCATAACCCGGAGGTCGCAGGTTCAAATCCTGCCCCCGCAACCAAGTTTGCTCACGTAGCTCAGATGGTAGAGCACGTCCTTGGTAAGGACGAGGTCACCGGTTCAATCCCGGTCGTGAGCTCCATTTTAATCCCCTAGGAGTTTTGCATGCCACCTTCAGCGAAGCCACTACGAATTCTCGAAGGATCTGTCCAGGACGTGGTCAGGCGTTTACCCGCTGGCGAAAAGTTTCGCCTGGTCTACTGCGATCCCCCGTTTTATTCGAATAAGACGCGTAGCGCGGACGAGGCCGAATTCAACGACCGGTGGCCGTCGCTGGACGAATATCTCGTCTTCATGGAAGGCGTTATTGCGACCATGGCCACGACGATCGCAGATGATGGCTTTATGGCCCTGCATTGTGACTTTCACGCCTCCCATTACTTAAAAGTGATGGGGGATCGGCGCTTTGGCTACGAGAACTTTCGAAATGAGATCGTATGGCATTACAAGGGTCGGCGGCAACTGGCGATAAGTCGGCTAAACTCGAAGCACGATGTGATTTTAGTGTGGGCGAAATCAATTTCTAGTCGCATGAATGGGGTGGCCGAGCCTGTGGACCGCCAGGAGTACATTAAAATGAAGCGTCAACCCGTGCGCATTGATGAAGAGGGACGCGAATGGATTTGGGGACATATGGGCCGGGGCAAAGCGCATGCTTACCGAATCTATATTGATGACGTGGTCCGCCGAGGTCGACCGCTGGATGATGTCTGGGAGATTCCGATTATTAACCTTACTGCACGCGAACGCGTGGGATACCCCACTCAAAAACCTGTGGCTTTGCTAAGCCGCTTAGTCGAGCTGCTTTCATCTCCCGGAGACGTGATTGCGGACTTTATGGCCGGTTCCGGAACCCTCGGCGAAGCGGGATTACGCCTGGACCGGAGGGTGCTCTTGGCCGACAAGAGCCCAGAAGCCATTCGAGTGATGCAAAAACGCCTAGTGCGCCTGGATAGCGACGATTCCAGCCTTATTCGCGAAAACAGCCTAGATTGACAGTCCTATCGGCTTCATGGTATAGTTTTGAGCGCACGCATGGGAGGGTAAGGAATGCGGACCATTGTAACTTTGGCGTGTGGCGAGTGCAAACGTCGCAACTACACGACCACCAAAAACAAAAAGAATGACGCCAGCCGCTTAGAGCGGCGAAAGTATTGTCGGTGGTGCAGGACCCATACCGTCCATCGAGAAACGCGGTAAACCTCGTTAAACAGAGGTGAAAGTGGGGAAACTTTGTGGAAGCTAGAGGCAACGCGTCGATAGGATCCGTAGGCGAACGCTCAGTTCGGTATTTAAAGGGAGTGCGAACCGAGTTTAGCAAAGTGGTGTGGCCAACCCCGAAACAGACGATGTCTTATTCCGGGTTTGTGGTGTTTATGACCATCTTTGTGGCTCTGGTAATCATGGCTCTGGATGCGATCTTTAACTTTGGGTTAAACCACTTTATCCGATAGCGGAGCGCCTCGAGCCCGTATCACCTGACGCCGGCCAGGCGCACTTTTTTTGTGGGGAGAAGGCATTGAGTGTGCAAAAAGACTGGTTCGTGATCCATACCTATTCCGGGTACGAAAATAAGGTCAAAGCCAATCTTGAGCGCCGGGTTGCTTCCATGGCCATGGAAGATAAGATTTTCCGGATTATGGTGCCAATGGAAGAAGAATATGAGGTGAAGGACGGCAAGAAGAAGTTGGTCAAGAAGAAAGTCTTCCCTGGCTACGTGCTCGTGGAGATGGTCATGACCGATGACTCCTGGTATGTCGTTCGCAACACCCCCGGCGTGACGGGATTCGTAGGCTCTGGTGCGCGTCCGATTCCGCTACAGGAGCATGAAATCCACATGATTTTGGGCAGGGACTTGTCTGGTGTTCCCGACTTGCCTAAGATCAATTTGTCGGTGGGACAAGAAGTGTTAGTCACCGACGGCCCGTTCGAGGGATTCTCAGGACGGATTGAAGAGGTAATATCGGATCGCGGTAAGGTTCGATTGACGGTTTCAATGTTTGGGCGGGAGACGCCGCTCGAGTTGGACTTTACGCAAGTAGCCGAAATGGCTTGATTCTCCCGCCATGGCGGGAAAAAGGTGAGGGTCAGCATGCCGAAGAAAGTGACAGGGGTTATCAAGTTACAAATTCCCGCAGGCAAGGCCACTCCGGCTCCGCCGGTGGGACCAGCCTTAGGACAGCATGGAGTCAATATCATGGCGTTCGTCAAAGAATACAACGAACGCACCGCCAGCCAGGCCGGGTTGATTATTCCGGTGGAAATCACCGTCTTTGAGGACCGTTCGTTTAGCTTTGTCACCAAGACTCCGCCAGCGGCGGTATTGATTAAGAAGGCCCTGGGTCTGGAGGCCGCTTCGGCAACGCCCAACACGAAAAAAGTTGGCACGCTTAGCCGCCAGCAGGTCCGTGACATCGCCGAACAAAAGATGCCCGACTTGAACGCCAATACGATTGAATCGGCCATGCGTATGATTGAGGGGACGGCTCGCAGCATGGGCGTCGAGATAGCGGACTAGGAACGGAAATTTTGGTGGGAGGCCTAGTGCCGTCAAAACCACAAGGAGGCTTTAGCAATGGGTCAAGGCAAGCGCTACATCCAGGCGATCGGTCAGGTTGAAAAAGGACGCCTGTATGAGATTGACGAAGCTCTAAGCATGGCTAAAGAGCTTAGCAAGACCAAGTTTGACGAGACGGTGGAAGTGGCGATGCGTCTAGGTGTCGACCCGCGCCACTCCGATCAAGTGGTTCGAGGGGCGGTAGTCTTACCCAGAGGGACGGGGAAGACGGCCCGGGTAGCGGTGTTCGCCAAGGGAGAAAAGATTCGCGAAGCGGAAGAGGCCGGGGCCGACTTTGTCGGTGGCGAGGACTTGGCCGAGCGCATTCAAGGCGGATGGACAGGGTTTGACATGGCTGTGGCCACCCCCGATATGATGGCCTTAGTCGGGCGCCTGGGAAAAATTTTGGGCCCGCGTGGACTGATGCCCAACCCCAAGACGGGCACGGTAACGTTTGAGCTGAAAAACGCCATCGCCGAGATCAAGGCAGGTAAGATTGAGTTCCGGACCGAAAAGGCCGGAATTGTCCATGCTCCATTAGGCAAGGTTAGCTTTACCGTGGAGGCGCTAGCGGAGAACCTGGCGGTGTTGTTAGATGCTGTTCAAAAAGCGAAGCCGGCCGGAGCCAAGGGGACATACATCAAGGCGATAACCATTTCCACCACCATGGGCCCTGGCATTCGAATCAATCCGGCGGGGATTCAGCGGGTGGAAGCGGCGGGTTAAGCGAAGGCGTTGAAGCTCCTGTGGTTCATGGTTAAACTCGGGATTTTGTAGTGAAGGGGGAGCGGCAATGGTGGTACTCAGTTCTGAAGCGAAGTCCGCGCTCGAGTCGATGCAGTCCGAGCGGGGTGAGGCAGTGGTCCGGCTCAGTGCCCGTCAAGTATGTGATTGTGGCAAGATTGGGTTCGATTTGAGCTGGGAGAGCCACCCTAGCAGCGATGATTTGGCTGAGTCTCAGGGTCCGCTGCGATTGATTTACGATCGCGAAAGTGAGCCTTATGTGAGCGGACTGGAAGTCGGTTATCGTGACGAATTGATGGGTAAGAGTTTTACGTTCTATAACCCGAATTTAAAGAACGGCGGAGGGTGTGGACGGGAGTTTAAGTAGGGGATGTGACATGAGTGCGGTCAGCGAGGGCTGGCCGCATTTTTCCTGCTTGGCATTGATGGGTATGCTTGAGGGGGGCCAGCGAATAGAATAAGGCAAGCAGTGGCAGGTTAGGGAGGGGGAGAAGAGACGCAATCGAAAGAGCCTTTACCTTCTACGGACCAAGGCTGGGCCGCCAAGGTCACCAGTTTTAGCCAACAACCTTGGACGGTGGGTGTGGCTCTGGCGGGGGTTGCCGCGTTGCTAGCGTGGTGGGGGCTTTCTCATTATCTCGCGGCGTTTCACATCGCGCACTGGTTGGAATCGATTGCCCGCAATCTCAAGCACCGCGCTCACCGTATGGGCGCGTGGGGCCCGATCCTGCTGATCGTGTTGCTGGGAGCGCACAGTATCGTCTTCGTGTTTCCGATGGAGATCCCTACCTTTGCGGCCTTTAGTCTCTATGGACCGATCGGCGGGGTGGCGATCGTATGGATTGGGTCCATGTTGGCTGCCATTATCTCCTACGTTTTAGGCCGTTTGATTGGCCCCCCAATCTTGCGGCGCTGGGCGAAGAATCCCCGAATTGATGCGGCCCAACGCGTGGTGGGCACCTTGTTGCCGTCTGAGTTGGTCTTGGTGCGCTGGATTTCGCTGATTCCCTACGACGCCCTTAACCTTATTTTTGGAACGTGCGAAATACCCCTATGGCGATTCCTGTGGACGACGGGCTTTGGCGTGTTGGTAACCAATATCGCCATGATGGTGCTCTATGATCGGGCTTTGCATGCCGCGTGGGGCCAGTTCGTGCTGATTGGCTTAGCGGTGGCGTTGGCGACGATGGTGGCCGTTCATCGCGGCAGGGCGCTCCGGCAGCGCTTAAAGCCAAAAAGATAATAATTAATCTAGGGTTAAATATACCGATCGTTGCAAATAAAAAATCCATGTCGCATAATGGTCTTGGAGACAATTGGAGACAACCAATCGACAGTTGCATGGATCTAGCCGAGGAGGCTCGCCGTGGATGATGGAGGAAGACCTGTCTAAACCGCGCCCCTTGACCTCGACGGAAGCGGCGCTCAGGGCGTTTTTCAGCTTAGTCAGCATGGGCGAATCGATTTCATTTGAACTGTGGAAGACGCACGGGCTGACCCTAGGACAAGTGCGTCTGCTCCAGCGGCTCCGGCAAAAGCCCTTGGTGGCGGGAGACCTGGCCAAGGAATTAGATGTGCGCGCGGCCTCCTTGACGCGCATGATGGAGCGGTTGGAGGCCAGCGGTCTGGTCCAGCGGAACCTCGACCACGAGGACCGCAGGCGCATTCTCGTGGAGATTACCCAGTCAGGGCGAGAAACCTTGGGGGGGTTGGATTTTTGGAGAAGGGGTCCCATCATTGGGGCCCTAGAAGCCATGAGCGAAGAGGAACGCGCGCAGTTCACCGAGACGCTGGAATGTTTTATGAAACACGTGCGCGATCTGGACCAAGATGGGTGACGGTCCGCGGGAGCAGGAAAGGAGTGCATCGCGTCCGATGGCTATGGCACCTCGAAGTCACGGAATAGATTATAAATGGATAGCGTTATCCAACACCACGCTGGGCATCTTAATGGCCGCCATCAATGGCACCAGCCTCATCATCGCCCTCCCTGCCGTCTTCCGAGGAATTCACGTCAATCCCCTCGCGCCGGGCGCTACGGGGTTGCTTTTATGGGTGCTCTTAGGCTTTAACGTAGCCACCACCATTTTGCTAGTGGCCTTCGGTCGGATATCGGACAGCTATGGTCGGGTGAAGCTGTATAACATGGGTTTCGCCGTGTTTAGCATCGGATCCATCCTGCTTTCGGTGACGCCCGGGCATGGCCTCGCCGGGGAATGGGAACTCATTATTTTCCGCTTTGTGCAAGGCATTGGCGGCGCCTTTTTGTTTGCCAATTCGGCAGCCATTTTGACAGACGCCTTTCCCTCCAACGAGCGCGGCTTCGCCTTAGGATTGAATCAAATTGCCGGCATTGGCGGGGCGGTCATCGGCATTGTCATTGGTGGCCTGTTGGCGACGGTGAGTTGGCGCGCCGTATTTCTCATTAATGTGCCCTTTGGCGTCATCGGGACCGTGTGGGCCTACGTCGCCTTGAAGGAAAGCCAGCGAAGCAGGCCGCCGCTACGAATGGACTGGGCCGGCAACATCACCTTTGCCCTGGGCTTGCTGGGCGTGCTCTTAGGCTTGACCTACAGCATTGAGCCCTATAAGACGTATAGTACCGGTTGGCACAGTCCGATGGTGATCGGGTCGCTTTTGGGCGGCATAGCCCTTTTAATAGCCTTCGTGATCATTGACTACTACGCGCGTGACCCAATGTTCAACCTGAAATTGTTTAAGAATCAGGCCTTCACCGCGGGAAACCTGGCTAGCCTTTTGGCCGCGGTGGCTCGTGGGGGTCTTTCCTTCATGATAATCATTTGGCTGCAAGGCATCTGGCTTCCCGTGCACGGCGTGTCGTTTCACCATACCCCTCTGCAGGCGGGGATTGATACGTTGCCGGAAATGGTCGGATTTCTGTTGGCAGGGCCCATCAGCGGCCGGCTGTCGGATCGGTTCGGGGCAAGATGGTTTGGATTCGTGGGCATGGCGATTGCGGGGCTCGGCTTTTTTCTGCTGAACACGTTGAATGTCATCTTTCCCTACTGGACCTTCGCCTTCTATCTCTTTCTGATTGGAGTGGGTATGGGGCTTTTCGCATCGCCCAATTCGGCAGCCATCATGAATAGTGTGGCCGCCCGCTATCGGGGGGTAGCCTCGGGGATGCGTGCAACCTTCATGAATGCAGGCCAAATGCTCTCGATGGGCATCTTTTTCACCATGGTCATCACGGTGCTCACCAGTCGGTTGCCCCAATCTTTGCTCAAGGGCCTCACCGCCGTCCGTCTTCCGCTGGCGGTTGCCACGCGGATATCCCACTTGCCCGCGATAGCGGCCCTATTTGCCGCTTTGTTGGGGTATAACCCGATGCAGAAAATATTGGGGCCGAAGGGCCTGGCCTTATTATCACCGACGAATCGGGCCGTGGTGCTGGGAAGAACCTTCTTTCCCGACCTCATTGCGAAGCCATTTATGCACGCGCTCTCGGTCGTCTTCATTTTTTCGGCCCTGATGTCTCTGGTCGCGGCGGTGGCATCTCTACTTAGAGGACGGCATTTCGTCTATCAAGAAGAGACAGTGGAGCCGTCTTCGACCATCGTCCAAAATCATGAGCAACTCAAGATGTTGGCGCTGGCAGGCATATGGACCTCCCGCAAGGGGGCGCGCCCGGGCGCGGGCGCGGAGGAACGGCGCAGGTTGGCTCGGGCGCTGCACCTGTGGGAAATGGTTGACGGCCCCAGTGAAGAGCGCCCAGGATCCGAGATGGGCAAAGACCACGGGACGGGGATGTTAGGAGGAATTAGACGATGAAGAAGTATTTATGGCCGATTGGCGGGGTTGTGGTCACCGTCCTAGCCGGAGTGGTGGTGATGGTGGCGCCCTTTGCTCTGCACCTTAACCATGGCAGCCACTGGACGCTTGCGACCAAAGCCCTGTTTTGGCAAGGATTGGGTGTCATCGTGGTGGGAATGTTGGCGTTGATAGCCTGGCAACGTGACCTTGGTGCGCAGTTGCGCCGCCTAGCGCCAACCCCGGCTGACGCCGTAGTGGATCGGACGGAAGGAAAGGAGAGCGCGCCAAGCCAAACGATTAATGAATCTTCTGCGGACGCTTGGGAAAGGGAGTTGGCTAAACTGGCCGAAGCCGTCTTACAAGACCTCAAGAGCCAAACTGACACGTCGCTCATGGAGTCTAAGTCGTCCGTTCCGGATGATGATCTGAAAGAAGCGGCATCTGCTCTTCTCCATGATTTATCCCATCGAATGGAGCACGTCGGCGTGGATGGCGGTCGGCAGGGGGGGAGATATTCATGACCATGAAAGGGGGTTTATCGACGGTCCTGCTATTGGGAGGCA
>JAJZZI010000177.1 GCA_021797635.1 Bacillota bacterium
CGATCGGACAGCAATTTTCCTTTAACGTATTCCAGGTTTTTGGGAATTGCTTTACCTTTCTTTCCGGCTTGCATAGTTATGCAAAAGCGGAACAATAAATGGACAAGCTCCTATAGCACGATAGTGATTTAGATCACAACGATTCTCGCTCCGCCGAAGTAGACTTAAATACGACGGAGTTACTTGGGTATGCTACTCCAACCGAGCTACGGAGGGCCAATTTATGGAACCTATCGTCGTTGAGGTTAAGAGTATCTTGAAGCAGGGGTTGTCGTTGCTTGGCTACATGATGGACACCGTTAACCATTTGCAACCTGGGCAAAGCCTAATCGTGAAATCCACGTTCAGCCCTCGGCCCTTGATGTCGCAGATGCGACGCCGAGGATACACCGTAACCCAGGAAAAAGTGGGCAAGGTGATGATCACGACGTTCATTCCGGGAGGGGGAGGTACTCAGCAGCCATCCCGCCAAGGCGCGGTCGCTGTGGATTCCCCGATCGCAGGACCTGAAGAATTTCTCGACAACCGCGGGCTGGTGCCCCCCGAACCGATGCAGCGCACCTGGGCCAAGCTGGAACAGCTTACGGTCGGTAGCGTGTTGGTGATTCATAATGACCGCGTGCCGATCTTTCTGCTGGGGCAATTAGATGACGAGGGATATCCGTATGCAACACTGGCCCAGCCGGACGATTCGGCGGTCGTCCGGATTTTGAAAAATCATTAAGTGGGGAGCGGGGCGACATGGGATGGCGCGTTCCATGCTGAATATCTGGTGCTGCGGGTTCACATCGCGACCGCTCTGGTCGCCTGGATGAGGGTTTTGATGTTGAGCGTGCACCAGCACCGCAACCCCATCTTTTCGATGTTCCGAGCTGAAGGCGTGAATCCCGGCATCCCTCTGTATTTGCCTGAGGGAGAGGTATTGTTGACATGGGTGTCGCCGCGGCCCTCGGCTTTCCTGGTCCGGCTCAGCGCCCGATTGAGGGTGGTATCCGGGTGGGTTAGCGTGAGACAGGCGGGTCGTGTGGTGCGACAAGGGAAGTCTAAGCCATTTGATCGGATCTTCATCGGGTTGGTCCGGCATGGTTGGTACGGTGGGATGCATCGGTGCAGGCCTTTTGGGGCATGCTGACGCTCCTCTTCCGCTACCAATCCCGCATTTTCCCCTTCGTCGCCGCCGTCGCCCTGGCTAGGCGACTCCCGGGACCAACATTCAAGGCATTTTTTATGGCTCGGGCAATGGATTTCCAAAGCTCATGGGTATTATTGGGCATTGTCGGGGCAGACCTCGCGGCAATCGGCCGGGTGATGGAAATTGCGGCTTGGAAGGGGCCGCCGGGGTGGTTGCATGGCGCTTGGTAGGGCCTGAAATCGCCAATCTGGTAGCTCGGATGGACCGGGAGTTCAAACCAGGATCGGCTCGCTCATGACGCGGCGCGCTTGCATCCCCCTCAAGGTAGGGCGGGTTTATACCCAGCAGACCACGCGTTTCATGGTGCCTGCGCTTTTTTGGGTTACGGGCGTTTTGGGCATCTTGACGGGATTCTGGCGCCTTTCGACAGTACGCCGATTGGTTCTTCAAGGCGGGGTGGGCCAGGGGTCGGTGATTGCCGCCGTGCAATTTTTTCGCTGGCTGGGTTCACCATGCTGATGATGGGGGCGATGTATCAGCTGACCCCGGTACTGTTGAATTGTGAACCGGTGCCGGCAAGGTATTCTGTCGATCAATGGGCGATTTATACCATCGGGATTAGCCTCTTTGTGGTTGGGATGAACGACCATTGGCTGATGGGATTGGGGCTCGGTGGGAGCGGGATTGAAGTTGGGATTGCCTTCTTTCTCATCAACCTCGCACGGCGAATTCGGTCCAGGGGCACGTGGAATATTACAGCCTGGTTTTTTGTCGCGGCGCTTGGCTACTTGGCCATGACGCTGATCATGGGCGGGCTGCTGGTGCTGCGCTGCACGACCGGTAGCCCGTCTTTTGCGAATGCATTGCCCCTGCATTTAACGATAGCCTTGGGAGGATGGTTTGGCCTTTTGGTGACAGGAGCCAGCTATCGTCTGTGGGCGATGTTTGGCAGACGGCACCATGAGCCGCGGTACTGGTCTTGGACCTGGGTCTCGGCCAACCTCGCAATTGTATGTTTGGCCTTGGGCGATATCTTGGATGCTCCGGCGTTCACAGCTATCGGCTGGATCGTTCAACTGGCGGCGTTTGCCTTTTACGGTGCCGATATTGCGGTCGGTGGACTGTTCGATCGTCGCACCATGAAAGACCCAGCCCTGCGCACTCTTGTGCCCAGCCTGGTATTTCTGACCGCATGGGAGGCATTGGGCAGCTTGGCCATTTTCGACCGTCAAGGGAGCTTGTGAATTCCCGCGATCTTCGTCTACGGGTTGGGATGGGTAGGGATGAGCTTTATGGGATTCATCCGACCTCACGGCGCGGAAACCTCGGCGTTTAGGCCGAGGAGGAAGCGCCGCTCACCTCTCTTTCTATTGAATTCTCAGGATTGTTTTAGTAAAATGATTCTGTGAAGACAACACTGACCGCCAAGCTCAAACTGAATACGACATCCGAGAGTGATCAAAGCCTTCTGGATACTGCCAGGGCCTATCAAAGCGCCCTCAACTATACCAGCCGAGTGGCCTTTGAGCATGGCAAGCTGTCCAACCAAGTTAAGCTCCACAGACTGGTCTATCCAGCACTGCGGGAGCGTTTTGCCTTACCGTCCCAACTCGCTTGTTCCGTATCGAGACAGGTGGGATCAACCTACAAAGGGTTGTGGACCAAGGTCAAGCAAAATGCCTCACACCGAAAGAGCGGCTATACCAAGCAGCGGTACAAGGGTTTGGACAAAGCTCCGGTCTTCACCTCGAACACCACCACCTTTACCTATCAGCGGGATTACCGATTCAAGTCAGACAGCCAGGTATCCATCACCACCCTGAAGGGGCCTTTGGTTCTCGGTTATGAAGGGTACCACCAACACCTGGACCTGATCCAAAACGGTTCTTCCGGTGGCGTAACCTTTGGTGCGGCCAAGCTCTGGCGTGATCCCAAAACCCAAAAGTTTTACCTATTGGTCAGCCTGACGGTGGAAACCCCTGATCCCACCCCTGAAACCCTCATGGGCATCAAGGGAGCGGATTTAGGAGAACGGTACTTGGCGGTGACCACCACCCCCAGCAATAGGACTCAATTCTTCCATGGAGGAGCCATTCGTCACCAGGGCGAGGCATTTCAGCGGGTGCGTTCACGTCTTCAGTCAAAAGGCACTCGGGGGGCCAGGAGGCGGCTACGCCAATTGCAACTTCGAGAGAGACGGTTTAAGGCCGATGTGAACCACCGAATTGCCAAAACTATTGTGGAGCCTGGTTTCCTGATCGGCCTGGAGGACCTGACGCATATCCGTGAACGCACCAAAACCCAAGGCAAGAAGCATCGCCGTAAACGAGCGAAGTGGGCCTTTGCGGAACTCGGTGCTTTCGTAGCCTACAAGTCACAAATTGCAGGAGGGTTAGCCATCCGTGTGGATGCGGACTACACCTCCCAGGGTTGCCCGAATTGCGGCAACGTCGATGTTAAGAACCGTCCAAAGCAGGGACTGGTGTTCCGCTGTACCCTCTGTGGGTTTACCCTCCACGCCGATCTGGTGGGTGCCCGCAATGTCACCCTACGAACGCTCCTTATCCGGCAGGACTGGATGGGGACGGGCTGTTTGTCAACGAGCCCTGATGGGTCGGATGTTGAAGCCAAAGCTAAGCGCCTGAAAAAGTTCTTAGCGTTGCGGTGGAGTCCGGATCCAAGCTTCGGCCTTTAGGCCGGGGTAGTTGACTCAAAAAATCTTGCCTTTTATGGTGTGGCTACACCAATACGCACACGTTCGTGGCCGGGGCAAAATGCCCCGGCTAGACGATATTTGGCGTCCCGCCTGGGGCTACGGCCCCATGTTGGGTGCGGCTTTGGGGCTGGCAGTTCTCTTGTTGGCGTACTGGCAGAAGTCGAATGGGTTCTTTCTCCTGGGAATTGTGCTGCAAATGCTAGCCTGGATCGGATTGCTGTTGGCGGGAGTGAAGGCTGTGCGAGGCCCGCACCGCAAGCCGGAGTGAAACATGGCCACGTAATCGCGAAACCTCAGTTTTAATGATTGTCCAGGTGGGCCTTGACTGCTATTTTGGGTTCGAGGGTGACGGACATCACCGTGTTTGGTGTCTGTGGCCGATATCATCAAGGCCTGGGGAGCGGTGACGATGTCGCCGCCGTCAACGAATAGTGCGGATTGGAAATGGTGTGGTCTGTGTAGTAAGGAGAGCATTGATGAAGGAACTGGATGTGCGGCCTATTCTGGCCGCAGGCGGAGAGCCATTCGAACAGATTATGACGTTTGTGTTGAGCTTGGCTCCCGGTGAAGGGTTTCGGTTGTGGGCCACCTTTAAGCCTGAGCCGCTTTTGGCATTGCTCGCCAAACAAGGTTATCGCGGCGAGGCCCGGAAGATGGCTGACGGCAGCTGGGCAGTGGATTTTATCCCACAAAGTTAATCCCTCAACGGCTGGGATAGCACAAATAAAGGGTCGCTCTGGAAAACGGGATATGCTGGCGATTGTCGCCCGCAATCCGGGGAGGTAACATGTGTCGCGACCAGACGTAAATCAGGTTGGCGAACGACGCCGTGCGTGAACCTAACCCATAACCGTAGACTCGATATCGAGCGACTGGCTAGGGGGCTTGTGGCAAACTCCTGGCGAGTGAAACTCACGTGAGGGGGTTTCTCGTAAGCGTCTTCCGCCTTTAGGCGCGCGGAGTGTCAACAATAGTCTTCCACTTGCCGGATTGCGTCCACGAAGTGGTCCACACTAAGACCTGGTAATTTGCCGTCCATGAGCGGGGAAGCCAGGGTCTTTTCAGCGACTTCGCGGAGCACTGAGCGATTGGGCAGGGTGGCCTGGCCAGCCAATGTGGCCCAGTTCACGGGAAGCCCCAATGGGGAAAGTACGCCACGAAGCTCCAGGATTTCGTTGCGGGACCGACCCACCACGGTTTCCTGCACCATCAACCCGTAGGCGACCTTTTCTCCGTGCAGCGTATGATGCAACTCGGGTAATCCGGTAAGCGCATTATGCAATGCGTGGGCTACCGCTCCCCGCAACAGGTTGCCTCCTATCCCGCCGACCAAACTCCCCAGCAGAACGACAGCGTCAATGAGGTCCGACAGTACAGGGTTGACGATAGCTTGATCCATAGCCTGCAAGCCTTCCACGCCCCTCCTTGCGATACCGTCGACTGCCAGAGTAGCTATCGACAAGGCCGAAACTTCAAGCACACTTTCCCCCCGGGCACCAATACGGGCTTCGTAGGGTTTGGCCAACGTGTCACCCAAGCCGCTTACCAGGTATCGTTGGGGACTCCTGCTGAGAACCGTGTCATCGACCAAGGCCCACAGCGGTGGAACAAGCCCGAGACGGCTCTCCTTCACCCGTCCTTGACCATCGTAGACGACGGCATTGGAAGTGGTCGCGGCACAATTTGAGACGACAGTAGGTATGGTAACGAGCGGCACGCTCAAGCGCCAAGCCACCAACTTGCTAAGATCAATAACTTTCCCGCCCCCAACCCCGACCACGACATCCCAGCGGCGTCCTTGCTCACCAAGGATCCTTTCTGCTTCGTGGTCGCTGCATTCTCCGCCATACTGGCACAGCTTCCAAGGAATCTGGTGCTTGTTTAAGGTTTCCTCGATCGCTGTTTGAGCGGACTGATAGCTTCGAACCCCGGAGATGATAAGCGTTCTGCGGTACCCGACTTGATTTAACAATCCTCCTAAGTCGGAAATCGCGTCAGCTTTGTGAACATAATATCCTGGAGCGAGTTGCGCAATCATCTGCTGGGTCTCCTCTCTGTTGGCGTTCTCACACTGCATCGTCCTTTTCATCATGGGTGCGTTAGGCGCTTTCATTGCGGCGCCGCGAAATCGTGCGCTATCCATCCTTGCTTCTCGGGGGTGTGTCGTCATCGACCGGCAACTGACGCCGAACCCCCAAGGGTCCGAGTTCGTGGATCCGGAATGTACGGACAAAAGGGATCAGATTCCAAAAAGTCGTCGGTCAGGGCCCAAGCCCGAGCGCGTGATCCGCCGCAAACTCGATTGAACTCACAATAGCCGCACTTACCGCGAAAATCTTCGGGGTTTCGAAGGCTTAGCAGGACTGGGTGTTCCCGATATATGGAAGCCAGCGAATCCTGGCGTACGTTGCCCAACCGAATGGGCAGAAATCCACTGGGATAAATGTCTCCCAGATGAGAAATGAACAAGAATCCGTTTCCATCCCAAACTGCCGAACGGCTCGATACCCGGACGGCACCGTGTTGGGCTTGAATTCGTCCCAGCTGGGGTGCTTCGGTGGTTTTTATCTGAAAGGGAACCGCTTCTTGAAGCATCCAAAGCCACTGCAATACTTCTTCCTGTTGGATGGGGCTCAGCATATCTTTGCTGCGTGCGCGGCCGACGGGGATGAGAAAAAACACGCTCCAGCGAAAGACGCCAAGCTGCCGCACCAAATCGGCAATTCTTGTAAGGTCGTCAAGGTTAAATAAACTGACCGTAGTATGAATTTGGAGCGGTATCTTCAGTTGATGAAGCCATCCGATCTTCTCCATGGTAAGGTCAAACGTACCCACAATGCCTCGAAACCGGTCGTGAATGGGCGCAGACGATCCGTCAAGACTTAACGCGCAGCTTTGAATACCGGCGTCCTTCAATTCCTTAAGTCGGCCAAGGGTCAGCTTGGGAGTGGCACTGGGGGTGATGGACGGATGAAGCCCGGCACCGTTCGCGGTGGCGACAATTTGGGCGAGGTCGTCGCGTTCCATGGGATCGCCCCCGGTCAACACGAAAATCGGGCGGCCCATCGTGCTCAGGGGCCGAAGGATGTATTCGCCGACCTCGTCCGCAATGAGCTCAGCAGGGTTTCGGTGACGAATCGCTGAGGCGCGGCAATGTCGACAGGCCAATTGACAGGCACGGGTGGTCTCCCAAATCACCACCAGTGGATGGTCATCAAACGTGGGTAACGGCATGGTCATTCACGGTCCTTAGCTAAGAGAGTTCCTGTTCAGTTTTCTGCAAGCAGGGAAATTGTACTGTGATCCGCGTCACGTTATCCGAAAGCCCTGCAGGTTTTCAAAGACGGATCTTCACCAAGAGCGAAATGCTCCTCAGTGGTCCAGCCAGTACTCGTCGGTGCTCACCGATCAGGGTCCGCTTGTGCGGACTGCTGGTGCCACGAAGGGTCGACATTCATGCGGGGTGGTTCCTCGACCACGTTCCGCACGGATCGTCAAATTCTCCCAAGCGGCTGAGGCTTGGCGGCTTGGAGCACTACGGCGGGGCAAGAGATAGGCTGAGGGCCAAGAAGGTAGGTGATAAGCGGTGTAGCCTGTAACCTATGGTATCCAGTCGGTGCAAACCCGACCGTGGCAACGGCCCATTCGGCCACGTAGCAAATCGCGCATCGAGAGGGGTCGACTCGCTCGGTGAAAGCAGCGAAGATAATGTCCCGGTTTGCCGCAAGGCGAGGTCAGACCGCGGGGCTAGCAAGCGTCCAAGCCGTAACATGAAGTGAACGCTGCCGCGTCGAAATCGGACCCCGTGAAATCTGGCTACCAGGAATGACGAAGGGGTCGAGCCTCGGCCACGAGGGCGAAGACAGTCAGCGTCCGTGACGTGATGGGCACTGGCACCAGACGCCCCTTCCGGCGTATGGCAGGCGTTGGGTCACGAAGTTGCGTTCAAGATGAGGGAGGGTCCCTCGGTGGCGCTGTGTAGGCGGAGCCATCGAACCACCTCAAGCGGCTGGGGCACAACGGCCTCGGTCGTGAGCGTTGAGGAAAAGGCGTCCGAGAGACGTCGGGTGAGGACCAAGAAGGTGAGTGCTGAGCGGTGCAGCCTGTAACCTAAGAAATCCAGTCGGCGTGAGTCTGACCGTGGCAACGTCCTGGCGAGCCAGGACGGCCCTGAACGCCTACCTCGATGTTCCGTACATCCAGCAAGTCTTTGTCCTCGAACGTACGACGACGATCGGGAAAACGGGGCAGGTCCGCCAGGAAACCGTCGTCGGGGTGACCCGTCGCCCGTCAGACAAAGCCTCACCCAAGGACCTTCTTGGACGCTGTGCGGCAGCATTGGACGATTGAAAACAAGGTCCATGGGGTCCGGCGATGTCGACTGGCAAGAAGACAAGTCCCGCGTCCGTACGGGAGCCGCGCCGCACATCCTGGCCAGTTTCCGCAATGCGGTGTTGAGTTGGCTCGATCTCAAAAACAAAAAGCATATTGCCAAGCAACTCCGTCAATTCGCCTGGGACAAGACCCTGACCATCGCCTTGGTGACCGAGCCGGTTTAACCCCTTTATCCTCCTGCGCCCCCAATCCGCTCGTTAGCGACGGGTGCTTCGGCATGCCTAGAACGCCGTCCTTCGTGGTGGTATTGCCTTCCCGTCAGGGCAGGCTAACTCTGCGTCGAAACCGGAGCTCATTGACGCACTTATCGCTCTTATTGGCATTATTACTTTGCCGAAGACCTGCCGTTGTATGTCGTCCCCCTTGGACTCGTCGTATAATGGAGATAGTATGGGTCTTCACAACCATCAAGAAACGGGTGATTAAAATGGATTGGAAGACGCGCATCGTCGTCGATCCGGGCGTTATGACGGGAAAACCCGTCATTAAGGGGACACGGATTACGGTGGAATTTGTTATGGAACTGTTGGGGCGGGGCGCCACGGTGACAGAAATTCTTCATGAATACGACCACCTCACCCCGGAAGACATTCGAGCGTGCCTGGCTTACGCCAGCGATCTATTGAAATCCGAGCGCATCTATGTCAACCCGATCTAACGTGGGCATCCTAGCCGATGAAAACATTAGCCGCAGCGCGATCCGTGCGTTGCGTGTCGCTGGGTACGATGTGGTAGCGGTGACAGAACAGCGTCCAGGCCTGGCGGATGAGGACGTACTACTCATGGCGCAATCGGACCACCGCCTCATTATCACCCACGACAAAGATTTCGGTGCGAGTTGGCCGTGCGCCGGGGTCTTGCAGCGTCCTCTGGTATCATTCTATTCCGCTTAAGCCAGGGCACTCCCTACAATGACACCGCACGGATCGTCGCTATTCTCGGAAGCCGTAAAGACTGGTCCGGGCATTTCTCGGTGGTCGATGATGAAAAGATCCGCATGAGGCCTTTACCAAGCAGGGCGGAAAGCCCCGGCGTTCAGGCCGGGGATAGGAGCCCGTGAGCCCGATAGGGCTCACGGGCTGTGGCCGATGGGCTCGATGCCCGGAGGACACAGGACGGTGTGGTGGAAGCCCCGCCGTTCAGGCCGGGGAGGCTTCCACGGGAAACTGGATATATATCCGGTCATAAAGGAATTACAAACACAACAGGGAGATAGTGACAGTGCTGCCAATTTAATACAGATGCGTTGGGGTTCATTTGCACTGATGGCCACGGCGACTCCCACGAACACGGGCGGAGAGGAATTCAGAGCGTGAGGCGGTTCGGTCGGCGCCAGACTGGCGCCGGTTTCGGCCCCCTGCGGACAGGGCAATGCCCGCCCAGCCCTGGAAGAAGGTTCGGCGGACGGGAACGCACGACGGATAGGTGCCTTTAGATCCGAACGCAGAGGCGATCGATGATGGTCATCGGATCCTGGCTAATCGTGGCGAGGAACGTGTCCACCGCGGCGATAATGGCCTTCACCGATTTAAAAA
>JAJZZI010000183.1 GCA_021797635.1 Bacillota bacterium
GGTATTTTTGCATCATCTCGCGATTGAAGCTCGGGCCAGCATCCAGGTTCCCGCTCATGTACACCGGCGGAGTCAGCCCTTTTTCCAGCCAGCGCTCCGCCACACGAGCCATGATGGCATGAAGCATCGCTGTTCCGGTTACGCTGGATACCGGTCCGATGGCCGTGGCCAGCTCGTTCAGGTCTAAAGCGGCGTCGCCAACCGGCGCCATGTTATCCAGCACAACATCGGCCAAGTCGTGGACATGGGCCCCTGAACCATCGCGGCTTTCTACCGATGTACTGTAGGCCATCGAGGTCAAGGCAATGACTATCATCCCCCGTTCCTTAGCTATCCTAACCATTTCTACGGGCACGCGGTTGCGACCCGAGGTAGAGACCACAAGGAGGACATCTCCCGCCGCAGCGGGGCTGGCGTCCAAAATGACCTGAGCCAATCCCGATATCCCTTCCATCGCTGAGGTCTTGCTCGGCGGAAAATCGTCGCCGAGGCTCATTCCCGGTCCAAACAGAGGATGGACGAGCATGAAAGTTCCAGCCCGATAGTAGATATCTTGCACAAGCAGGCTAGAATGACTGCAACCAAAGGCGAAGAAACGATGACCTGAAACCGTGGCCTCGGCGATCAGTTCTGCGGCGCATTCCATGTTGTCAAGCTGAGCGACGCCAATCGTCGTAAGCCGTTCCCTTACCTGCTCCAAATATCGTTCAATCACGCGAATATCCCTCCTCGGTTATTCCAGTTCATGAGCAAGATATTGGAGCGCCTTGGTGCGATTTCGCTCGGGCGCTCCGGGAAGATTCATACTTTCCAGCACCCTCGGTGTGGCCCCCGACCCCACCTGTCGCTCCACGACCTCGGCGCAGAGCATCCACATCAAGATCGCCGCACTGATGCCCGTGGTGGGACCCACACGATCGCCGAACCCGGAAATAGAGAGTGCGGCATCGCCCACGGTGCAAGCATTATCAATTACGATCTCCGAAAAATCGATAAGTTTTTTCCCCGAAGAATGCTGCGCCGGAACAAAGGCCGAGTATTCCCGCGAGGTCAGCCCGATGATCCGTATGCCCCGAGTTTTAAGTTGCAACGCCACTTCCACCGGCAACACTCGGGCTCCCGTAACCGATGCCACAATCACGACGTCACCGGGATGCACATCGGCTTGCTTAAGGGCATAGGCAACGTAGCCGCGGACTTCCTCTTCGGTCGCTCCGGGCCGTGAACGCGGCGCCTCATGGGCGATGGTATGGTCGATATGCAAATCGAAGGTTAGCGGGGTCATGGCAATGAGGCCGCCCGCACGATTGACCAATTCCCGCTGAAGCATGTGACCGGTGTCATAGATATAAAGGCGATGGCCTTTAGCCAAGGCGTGTACTACCAGGTCAGCGGCCCGTTGAATGGGATCCGATTGACTGACCACCATCGGTTGCAAGATGGCCTGCAAGGCCGTCCAGTAACGCATCCCCGCGGTTTCCCCCATAGATTGCATCTCCTATACAAAAGACGTTTTCATCGCGCCCAGCCATGAAGACTAACCCATGCGGCAGCCGAGCACTCAGTAGCCCCTCTGGGCAAACCTGTTTTGCGCCTGGCGCAGGCGCTTAGGGCCGTCGGGATAGTTGACACTGCGAAACACCGTGGGAGTCACCCCGCTTTCGATCAGAGCTTTCGCCAGTTCTGCCTCTAACGACCACATGACCACGGCGGCCATCACCCCCGAGGTCGGGCCCAGCTTCTCCTCCAACCCTTCTAGGGCTAATGCCCCGTCGCCAGCCTCCGTCTGCATATCAATCACGTCCTCGGTCACTTGATACAACAGCTTGCCACTGGCATGGAGCGGAGGAAGGGCCTTGGCGTAGCTCACAGCCGTTAAGGCGATGGTATGGATGCCACGGTCTTGGGCCGCTAATGCCAATTCGACGACAAAGGCGCTTCGGCCGGAGACCGAGCCGATGATTAGGTGGTCGTCAGCCCCCATCGAGGAGTGGGCCACGGCGTAGCGAGCCAGAGTGGTGTCCATCTCGAGATCGATGGACGAGGAATCGAGACCCTCATGCTTCTCCGCCTTTCGCACTACCTGGTTGGTGACCGAAGGCCTCGAAATATCGAGACGGGCAACGAGCGCCAGTCCCCCGGCTCGGTTAAACAGCTCGTGATTCAACATGTGCCCGTTATCGTACACGTGCACCACCTTACCGACCTTGACGGACTGGGCCAGTTGGATACCCAATGCTTGGATATGGGGCAGCTCTTGGGTCTCCAACCTCTGCATTAAGCTCCGCACGGCGCTCAAATAGGCCAAACCACTCATGTCTTCTCCTCCCGACTCCGGGCTAAGTCAACACCCCGAAAAATTCCTGAGCCCCCGACCGGCCGACCACGGCGAGCGTACCCCCCCAGAGCAGGGGGATGGTGAAAGGCAAAAATATCCCCAGGCTGATGGTGACAACCAGCACGACGATCCAAAGCGCCGATCTGGTCGGATGGCATAATACCCCGAGCAGGGCCACACGCATGGCCTCCTCGGTAGCAAAGCCCATCGCCATGGCCGACCAGGCATAACAGGCCCAGACGGTTACCAGCCCCTCCAATGCGGCGAAAAGACCCAAAACGGCTCGGACGTCCGGGTAGTGCGCGTGTGTACTCAAGGCCAGTTCGAGTCCGGTGATGGCGAGACCGATCATCCAGGGCACCCCCACGACGTAGCTTTTGGCGCCATGCATGAAGCCTTGCCAATATGCCCTCCAGGGCACCAACTCCGCGTCAGATTGCCAAGCGCTCATCGCCGCAGCGGCACTAAGTGGCATGGTGACGATAGGCCAGGCGGTAACCGCCCAGAGGACGCTTACGGCAGCAAACCGAATCAATCCGTACCAGCCACCGAGGATCCGTTCGACGGTCGACGGCTCGCCCCACCCATCATTTTGCATGCTCTCTCCTCCCTCGACCGCCAGACGGTTTAGAGTTTCAACGAACCCGACAAGGAGCCTTGGATGAAACTGCGCTGCAGCAAAATGAATGCGACGATTAAGGGGGAGGCCACGATGAAGATTCCAGCAGCCAGCAGCGTCCACTCACTTTGGTAACTACCGTAAAAGGTGAAAAGCCCCCGGGTCAGGGGAAAAAGCGAGTTGTTGGCCAGAAAAACGACGGGTCCAATCAGGTCGTTCCAGACGGCGACGGCGGCGTAAATTGTCACCGTAGCCAGAGCGGGTTTCACCAGAGGCAAGACGATTTGAAAGACGAAGCGGGCATACCCGCAACCGTCAAGCGCCGCACTTTCATCCAGTTCTCGCGGAATCGTTTTGAAATAGGCAACAAAGAAGATAAAGCCCAGGGTCAAACCTCCCTGCACGTGCAGCAAAATATATCCGAGACGGTTGTTGTAGAGATGCAGCATCTGCGATTCGATGAACAGCGGAATAATGCCAATCGGCAAAAAGAACCCTAGCACCATGGACAGATAGACGGCGTTCCAAGCCCGAACATAGCGCCGCTCCACGGGGAACGCTAAAAACACGGCTAGGGCCACGGAGATGATTGTCGCCGCCCCCGTATAAATTACAGAATTCGAAAAATAGACGCCCATGGTCGCATCTTTCCAGGCGGTGCTGAAATTTCCCCACATGGCGGGATGGGGGACGGTCAGTGGATTGACTAAAAACTGATGCGACGACTGCAAGGCGACGACCAGCAGATAGACTAAGGGCGCCAGGTAGAAGATGAGGCAAAAGACTAACGTAAAGACAAAGGCGCCAATGGAAAAGTCGACCACCCGATGTCTCATAGGACTCTCGCCTCCCGTTTTCGCAGATATTTTTGCAGGGGTAGGGCGACCAGCAGGGTAATGAGAAACAAAATCATGGACAAGGTGGCACCAAAGCCCAGGTCGCCCGAGCCTTGAAACGCCGAGTTGAACATGAACATCCCGAGCGTGTTGGTGTGATAGAGACCGTCGGTCAAGACGTAAATGAGGTTATAGACATTTAATGAACCCACGGCCGCGAGCAGCACATCGACCGTCATGCTAGGGGCAATCATGGGAAAGGTCACGAAACGGAACACGTTCCAGGAGCTTCCTCCGTCTAGTTGGGCGGCTTCGTACATTTCGCCGGGAATGGCGTTCATCCCCGACAAGTAGACCAGCACGGTAAACCCCAAGCTTGACCACACTTGGACAAAGATGACCAGCGGAAGAGCCCACGTGTTCGATCCAAAGAAGGCTGAGGTAGCGTGAAAGACGTGCAAGAGGTTCGCGGCAGGCCCGCCGGAGGGATTGAAAATCAAGGCCCATATGAGGCCCACCACGGTCACGCCGAGCACGGCGGGAAGAAAGATCAGCGCCCGAAAAAACGCCACGCCGGGCATACGCCGACGCAACATTTCGGCCAATAACAGCGCCAGAACATTTTGCACCACGGTGACCGCGATCCCGAATACGAGCGTATCGACGATCGATCCGGCCACGCCCGGCCAGTCGATGCTAAAGGCTTGCACGTAATTTTGGATCCCCACGAAATTTGCAGGAATTCCGGGAACTCCCGTGTAGTTGGTCAGTGAAATGACGGCAGTGGCCACGGAGGGAACGATGCCCAGCACCAAGTAGATCAGCGCGCCGGGCAGCATCAACAAATAGATGGGAAGTCGGGCACGCCCGCGAAACACGCCCACGCTGACCATGGGACGTGAACGCCCGCGCTGAGGTCCGGAAGGAATGCCTCCCGAACCTCGGTTGACGGTCGGTAATCCTGCCATGATTACTTAATCACGGTGGGCCAGCCCTGCTGATACATACTGGCCACCTTTTTCGGTGTGTACGTTCCCTGGTACATCTCCAGTTGAAGTTTGGGCCAATTGGAACTTTGATCCCAGTAGGGACCGGAGGCCGGCAAATCAGGAAAGACCTGCGCGGCGTTGACGCCCTTGCCAAACCATGGTCCCATGACCGATTGGGCAAAGCTGTGATAGGTTCCGCCCAGGCGACTTGGAGTGATACCGACGGCATTCACATACTGTTGGTATATCTTCGGGCTGGAAAAGAAGTTTAGCCACTTGTAGGCAGCGACCTTATTGGGAGCGTTATGCAGGACCACCCAGGTGAGGTCGCCAGCCACGAAGGGCACATTGTATGCGGGATGGTTACTTCCTGGCAAGGGGAAGAAGCCCACTTTCATTTTCGGATTGGCCGTATGCACGGCGGCCAAGTCCCAAGATCCATCCAACAACATGGCCGCTTTACCGCTGGCAAAATCCCCCGGCATCGACTGCCAGGGAACGCCCTGAAAATTCGGTTCGAGATACTGCATGATCGTCTTTTCCCGCTGCATCACCTTAACAAAATACGGGCTCGTCCAGCGTGCGCTGCCGGTGCTCAAGGCTTTGTTCAAATTGCCTCCTAGGACATGGGGCCGCCAAACTTCTTGCATGAGCGGCTCGTAAATAAAGCCCAAATAGGCGGGACCCACATCTTGCAATCCATCAAAGAGTGGCGTCACGCCGTGACTCTTCAACCGCTTGCAGAGGGCAATAAAGGCATTATAGGTTCGCGGCACGGTCAGGTGATACTTGGCAAATACCGCCTTGTTGTAAAACACGCCCTGGGTATAGGTTCCCGTGACCAATCCTTCGAGTTTCCCCTGGTACATTTCGGTGGCATTGATTTTGGGTGAAAAGGCCTTTACCCAGGGTTGGCTATTTAAGGGGACGTAGAGTCCGTGCGTCCCCCAAAGTTGCTCGTTGGACATATTGCTCGTGGTGGGATGGGCAGGCAAGGGTTGAATGGGCCCCGTCCCCATAATATCGACAGTATTGCCCCGAATGGTGGTGGATTCTAAGGTGGCATAGGGCCCAGAACGATCCGCCGCCGTTTGAAAGACGACATTAACATTCGGGTATTTTTTGTGAAACTCCGCGTTAATCTGCTTCAAGACGGCGACTGCCGGCGGATTCACCCAGGTGATAATTTTCAAGGTTTGGGTCGCGACTGGGGTTCGAAAGCCCGAAGCCGTCACGCCTAGGCCGCCCACGATCAAACTGGTCAAAACGGCACCCGCTATCCTCATCTTATTCACAACGTGACTCTCCTCTCAATGTTCGGCTCAGCCCAATCAGCCGACATGCTCAGTCGTGGCCTATTCATGTGCAGTCCACCAAATCAATGCTCGGTTACTCACAAATACAGAGTTCTGTTGATGGCAATTCCACACAAGGCGTGAAAATCCTCCCACAAAACGGATATTTTTCAATAAATTACCATTTCGTGGCCTGGCCGATCCCCACGCTCTAGAATCAAGCTCTGGTCCTCCAGCGAAGAATAGATAGAAAAAAGAGTCAAGCGTCCTTTACATGGATTGCACGGCCGCACGGGCAGGTAGGCCTGTTGACAACGCCCAATGGGTTCCCTGGGTGCCAGCATCCTGACCCTGGCACGAGGATATGCTGATTAGCGACCGAATAACCCCCATCACCTCGCGCGCATCGCTTTTCCCACTGGAGCCCCTTGGGCTTGAGGGCGGAAGGGCGAGGGGAACAATCGCCACTGTTCTGCCATCCCAGGGTGCCAAAAGATTGCTGCCCCACCTCGTGCTCAAATGGTGAACGTAGCCCAATTGCCATATATAGACCCCCATCCGATAGCGGATAGTGCGACGCGTCCCGCCAAGCTAGATGCTGAGGGTATCGGTACATCGTGTGGCCAATGAGGCGGAACAAATCTCCGATGCTTAGCCTGGGCCGGAATGGGTTCCGCAAGGTTTGTCCTGGTTACGGCCCGAGCGCACGGCAACACCTAGCCCCACGATTAGGGGCTGCATCGCCGATGTCACGATGAGAGGTAATGAGACTCCCGCGCAGCGCGGGTGTTGGCTTGGAAAGTTGGTTGAATCATCGAGCGGAGGACGGATTGGCCCCCCAAGGCTAGGGGAGCCGGATGATGCCTGGCCACGGTGCTGGGCTAAGCGGCCCACCTACAAACGGCAACGTGCCGACCCGAGAAGCCGCCACAACGGACGGTTAAGGCGCCGTCCATCTTCAGGGGTTTTCCATCGTCAGGACTATTAGGTGGCTACCGCAAATGCGATAACTTGGAGTTGACCGGTGGCCACGTAACGATTTCCGTCCAAAAACCCGTTTAGATGCAAACCGATTGGCCACGTAATTTCGAAAATTTAGGTGCGGCCATACAACAAGGCTATCTGGCGACATCGCACCTTACTTCCGCTCCAGATTTCTAGAAGGCGATCTGATGATCCCATAGTAAACGCCTTGACTCACCGTAGCGCCGCTTCTGACTTCCTCCTTTCCAACCGCACCACGGCCTAGGCTATCGGGATGCTTTAGACCCCTCCTAAATGTCTCGCTAGATCCCGCACCTGATCTGGCGATAATTCTGTCACCTCGGCCACTTCTTCCCAGGGCCTTCCCTTGCGCAGCAACGCTTCTGCAATGGCCCTGGCGCGCTTCTGACTTCCTTCGCCGCGACCTTCTTCGCGACCTTTTTGCATGGCTTTGCGTTCGACGATCCGCATAATCTCCGTCATTTCCAACACCTCCAAGATTTGATCGGTTTGTTTTGACGACAGGTGGCGGCCACTAAATCCAAGGATGAGGGCTACAATATGGTTCTGTTCTTCACGGTCCGTTTGGCAGGTTAAATTGAGTATACGACGGAAAGCATTGTCTGTCGATATCGTGGAATATCGCATATGAAAAGCAAATGCTAGTCGAACGCGGTCCGTCGAGCTCCATTGATGGGCCTTTAGATGCGCTTCGACGATATCCAACGTCTCCTCGCCATCCATGTTGGCGAGGAAGACGTTCTGCACGCGATAGGTGGCACAACCAATCGATAAAGCCGCTGGAGGATGCGAGATGGCTTGCGTGTAAAGAACATAGGTGCGAACGGGGCGGCGGAACTTGTCAGCAAGGGCAACGTCATAGGCCAGGAACCGATATAATGCGGATTCCCGGCTACTTTGAAATTCGATATGGAGAATCTCCCCAGTGTCGGTTTCTAATACGATATCGGTCAAGGATTGTCGCACGACGACCCGAGGCAGTTCGGTGGGCAACGCTCGAACGACTTTACCGGTCTCCATCCCTAAAACGTGCAGCACCTCACCAGTGCAAGCAGCGGTAAGGTATTTAGCCACGATGTCTTGGCTGGTACGCGGCACATGTACTCGCATTCATGGACCTCCCACCCGCAAACAAATCCTGCACATGAACGCCACCATCCTGATGCTCCTACGAGATCGTCAATGAACTCGTGTCAATCGCCCATCACAGTCCGAAGGGCTATACACTCCACGCTCGAAGTGATGTCAACCTTCGTATTTATGGACGCGCTACGGCATCCGTTCCTTATCAAGTGCTCGTAAAGCTTCGATCGCTTCAACGTATCGCGCTGCCGGCGAAGGAAGATCTACCTCGCCAACGTGGGCATGTCTCCCCAGCCCCAAGCATCCATCAGTCGGAGACCGCTAAATGCCCTTTGAGGTCTTCGTGCTTTGCGTAAGCCCAACCTTCAGTTTAATGTCCTCAACCCTGTGGATGGTTGTGGAAGGTCAGTAGAAGCTCGGCTCTAGCAGGGTACCTTTCCTCGCGACACCCAAAGTATAGGCCCTATCGATGCCACATCTTCTGTACATCTGGCCGTTTCCTGAATGAGTTTTTCCATGCGGTGTAACGCCGTTACGCCGGAAATCCGGGGTGTCTTCATAGGCCAAGTCTATGGAAACTTGCAGAAGAAGGGGCTGGATGCAATGTGTGCACCGTACCCCAAAAGGAGGTCTAGTTTCCATGAGTTTCGTCGAAAAAGTGGAGAGGTCCCTAGTGGCGAGTGGAGCACGCGTTAATTAGCCGTATTGTCTCGCTCTGAGGCAAATGCAGTTCATAGGAAACGGTGCTTGCCTGTGCACCCGTTTTGAGGAAGGTGCTCGAATTGGGGAACATAAATGTTGTTGTGGCGGACTCCGGCGCGACCGTGCCAAATCGCCTCACATTGGCCCCGTGACAGCCGTTCGTGCCGTCGAAGAGTTTTTGACCACGCATATTAGCCTCGTGATCGACGTGCCCTACCCACTCGAGCTGACCCTCCCGGCATTATGATCGCCCAAGGCCAAGGCGTCGCCTGCCGCTGGCCGCAACTAACCCGATGGCCATGGAGCTGAGAAATAAGCCTGCCCATCCTAAGCTGAAATAGCCACTCATCGCCACTAAGATGGGCATGCCCAGGTTCCCGGTTACGCTACCCAATTGATTAGATACGGCAAACCAACCCATGGTGCGGCGATAACTGGCGCTTCCCGATGAAACTAACTGGAAGTAGCCCGGTCGGGCAATCATATCGGTAAAGGCATACGCACACCCACCTAACACGTAGACCCAGGCAGGCAAGGCATCTACCGCAAACAGCAGCACCAAAATCAGACCACCGACCCCCACGCCACCCAGGTAAAGGGGCTTTTCCCGAGCGCGGCGACGACCGACCAAGGTCCCTCCGGCGATACTGCCAAGCGCCCCGGTGAGATACATCGCTCCCGTGATCCCAGCCACAAGCCCTACCGCTGCGTGATAGCGGAGAATGAACAACGCCGGCCAGAAGGTCATCATGATGGCATAGCCGGTGCGTTCGGCAAAGTTGGCCGCGAGGAGCGTCAAGGGCGTATCGGACCAGCCAAGCGGTTCGACTTCACCCGCCTTGCGCAGAGGTCGTGTTCCCCGCGGTAGAAAGAATCCCGCCGTCCCGAGGGCGAGCGCCATAAGGAGGCCA
>JAJZZI010000059.1 GCA_021797635.1 Bacillota bacterium
CCTATGTCATGTTGTCGGTTTATGATGAACTCCAAGAGGTCGGCGAGCTGGCCCTGCCTAGGCCCGAGGATGACCACGATGACGCCGTGCGTCAGTGCTGGGGAGCGGGTGCAGACGACATTTTGCGTGAACAGCGGACCAAGGCGGCTTGGCTCAACCAGCACTATCAGCCCGAGACGTGGTCAGGCATGCGCGGCGATCAGCTGATCGCCGCCCTCGATCCCGAATATCACCAGCGCGATCGAGTCCAAGCGGCGATCCGGGCGATGGGCATGGGACCTAGCGGCGAGACCGTCTCGGTCACGCCGGCGATGTTGGCCGATGGTCTTCGGCATGCCCGCGAAGTACGGGCCCGGTACACGATTCTCGATTGGTTAAGGGGCCAAGACCGACTCGAGGCACTCATTCGTCGTCTTGTGCCGTGCCCTTAGAATTCGCAGGGAGGTAGAGGATGTTAGAGGCGTTGAAATCGGAAGTGTGGCAGGCTAATTTGGCTTTGCCGAAACACGGCCTAGTGACCTTGACCTGGGGCAACGTGAGTGCGGTGGATGCCACGCGGGAGTGGATGGTGATCAAGCCTAGTGGCGTGGCCTATGAGGAGCTTAAGCCTGAGGACATGGTCGTGCTGCGGATAAGCGATGGGGTGGTCGTGGAGGGAAGCCTGCGCCCCTCGTCTGATACCCCGGCCCACCTCGTTTTATATCGAGCCTTCGGCGAGATAAAGGGGGTGGTCCACACGCATTCGACCTGGGCGACGATTTGGGCCCAGGCCGGCCAGGCGATCCCGGTGATGGGAACGACTCACGCTGACTTTGCCGGCGGACCCATCCCCTGCACCCGCGACCTTCGCCGAGAAGAAGTCCAAGAGGCCTTCGAAGCCAACACGGGCAAGACGATCGTGGAAACGTTTGCCGCAGGAGAGTATAAAGTGGTCCCCGCCGTGCTGGTGCGCGGCCATGGACCGTTTTGCTGGGGATCTGGCGCGATGGGTGCCGTACATCATGCGATAATGCTCGAAGAAGTGGCTAAGATGGCCTACTACACGCAAATGCTCAATCCTAAGGCGAAGCTGAACCCGCACGTTGCTGGCCGGCATTTTTCGCGAAAGCACGGGCCCCAGGCCTATTACGGACAAACCTGATGCTCCAGCCACCCAAGTGTAAACAAGAGGGGGAAAGTGCCAGATGAGTCTAATACGACCTCAAACGCCGCCGATGGGCTGGAACAGTTGGGACAGCTATGGAGCCAGCGTGACTGAAGCGGAAGTCTTGGCCAACGCCGAGTATATGGCCAGGTTCTTGCAGCCCCACGGCTGGCAATACGTGGTAGTGGACATTCAATGGTACGAACCAGCGGCGGATGGCTCGCGATACCATGCCTTTGCCGATTTGGTCATGGATGAATGGGGCCGGCTTTTGCCCGCGGTCAATCGCTTTCCTTCGGCCGCGGGCGGCCAAGGCTTTTTGCCTCTGGCCAGCGCGGTGCATCGGCTAGGACTAAAATTTGGCATTCATATTCTTCGGGGAATTCCTCGCCAAGCCGTTCATCATAACACGCCCATCTTCGGGTCGCCTGGGGTGACGGCCCGAGACGTAGCCCGGTTCTATTCGATTTGTCCGTGGAATTCCGATATGTACGGCGTCGACCCCCAGCATCCGGGAGCTAAGGCGTATTACGATTCGCTGTTTCACCTGTATGCGGAGTGGGGCGTGGACTTCGTCAAAGTAGACGATATTGCCTGGTCCCGTCTGTACGGCTACCACGCTGGGGAAGTCGAACTCATCCACCAGGCCATCGAGCATTCCGGGCGAGACATGGTGCTGAGCCTTTCTCCTGGACCGAGTGCGCTCAGTGAAGTGCGGCACTTGCAAGATCATGCCACGATGTGGCGCGTTTCCGATGACTTCTGGGACCAGTGGAGTCAGCTTCGAGAAGCTTTTGACTTTGCCGCCCAGTGGGCTCCCACGTCCCGGGCGGGAGCCTATGCCGACCTCGACATGCTGCCCTTGGGACACTTGGCGATACGCTCCAGCGAAACGGGTCAGGGCGATCGATGGACGCGATTTACACCCGAGGAGCAGCAGACGATGATGAGTCTCTGGGCCATCTCGCGCTCCCCCCTGATGATGGGAGGCGATCTGCCTCAAAATGACGCGGACACCCTATCTTTGCTTACCAATAAGGACATCCTCAGGCTTCATCAGGAGAGCTACGGGGGTCGGGAAGTGTATCGCGACGAAAGCGGGTCCGTATGGCGGGCAAGGCACGAGGATGGAAAATCCTCTTATGTCGCGTTCTTTAACTGGGCCGATGATCCGAGAACCATGGACTTCTCATGGGCCATGACGCTCGAACCCGGTCACGTCGCCTGTGATTTGTGGTCTCATCAGCCCTTAACGAAGACGGAGGCAATGTCCATCAAGGTTTTAGCCCACGGAAGCCGGGTTTTTCTGGTGAGTCAGGCACTGCCGGCCCGTTGACCGATTTTTCTTGGGGCTTCCTCGACGCCAGGCAAGGGTGCATCCCCCGACTTTAGCGGGTTGGCGTGGCGCTGGCTGACCACATGGAGGCTAGGGCTTTTTGAAAAACTTCGAAGGGGCGAAATATGCTACATACTCTCACCATAGACCGTGACCAGTCTAAAGGAACGATTCGTAAAGATGTCTACGGTCACTTTGCGGAACACCTGGGCCGAGGAATTTATGACGGCATTTGGGTGGGCCCGAATTCGTCGATTGCCCATACGGAAGGGCTGCGCCAGGACGTCCTCGAGGCCCTGCGCGCCATTCACATTCCCGTCCTGCGCTGGCCGGGCGGGTGCTTTGCCGACGAGTATCATTGGAAAGATGGAATCGGCCGACCCGAGGATCGCCGCACCATGGTAAACAGCAATTGGGGGGGCGTGGTCGAAGACAACCAATTTGGCACCCATGAATTCTTTCGCCTGTGCGAACTGCTCGAGTGTGATGCGTACGTGTCGGGCAACGTGGGTAGTGGTACGGTCCAGGAAATGCAAGATTGGGTGGAGTATATCACCGGCCCGAAAGCATCTTCGATGGGCGGGCTTCGGGCAAAAAACGGCCGAAACCAGCCATGGCGGTTAAAGTACTTTGGAGTGGGCAATGAGTCATGGGGATGCGGTGGCAACATGCGGGCGGAGTACTATGCGGATGTGTATCGCCAGTATCAGACCTTCATTCGCCAATATCAACGAGAAGCACGCATCCAAAAAATTGCCTCTGGATCGCACGACGGCGACTATCATTGGACAGAGGTCTTGATGAAGTCGGCGGCTCAGCTGATGGACGGCATAAGCCTACACTATTACACCATTCCTGGAACCTGGGAGCACAAGGGATCGGCCACCGACTTTGGCCCTAAAGAGTGGTTCGTGACACTGAAGAAGGCATTGGTGCTCGACGATCTGCTTGATCAGCATGGATGGGTGATGGACCGTTATGATCCAGAGCGCAAAGTGGGCTTGGTGGTCGATGAATGGGGAACCTGGTACGACGTCGAACCCGGCACGTCTAAGGCGTTTTTATACCAGCAGAACACCTTGCGTGATGCCTTAGTTGCAGCTATCTCGCTAAACATCTTTAATAACCATTGCGATCGGGTGACGATGGCAAACTTGGCGCAGACGGTCAATGTCTTGCAGGCCTTGCTGCTCACCCAGGGAAGCGAGATGGTCAAAACGCCCACCTATTACGTCTTTCAAATGTATGCCGCCCATCAAGGCAATCGCCAGGCCAGAGTCCTAACCAATTCCCTGATGTATGCCATGGAAGGCGAGGCGATTTCGCAGATCCACAACTCGGCGTCCTTCGACGCCCTCGGAAGGTGCCACCTTAGCATGGCCAATCTTCATCCCGACCACGACGCGACCGTTGAAATATCCGTCCAAGGGGCTGAAGGCGGCTGGCCGATTGGCCAAGCCCACGGCCGTTATCTTTCTGCTTCGCGGATAAACGCCTGTAATACCTTTGATCAGCCCGATCAGGTGGTGATCCGGCCCATGGACGCGACGCCTGTGGATGGAGGCAAGATCCGGGTGGTCTTGCCAGCCAAGTCCGTGGCGCAGTGGGTTATGCAACAGGCTCCGAGCCCGACCAAACTGTAAGGTGGAGGCGATTAACTATGGAGGCTATGAAGCCCGTTTCCGCTAGCGAGGTTCGGCTGCTCCCGGGTTTTTGGAAGGCGCGGCAGACGATGGTTCGGCAGACGATGGTCCCCTACCAATGGGCCGCATTAAACGACGCTATCGCTGGAGCCGAACCTAGTCACGCCATGGAAAATTGGCGCATTGCGGCAGGTGAGTCGTCCGGTCACCACCAAGGCTTTGTGTTTCAGGACAGCGACCTGTTTAAATGGCTGGAGGCGGTCGGGCATCTTTTGAGCGAAGGTCGCGATGCCGAACTAGAAGCGCAGGCGGACGCGGCGATTGCTCTCCTGGCTCGAGCGCAAGCAGCGGACGGGTACTTAAATTCCTATTATCAAATTGAAAAACCGGACCGTCGCTGGACCAATCTCCGTGACGACCATGAACTCTATTGTGCCGGACACCTCATCGAAGCGGCGGTGGCCTATTCTTCGGCGACAGGCAAAGAAGACTTACTCGCCGTAGCCAGACGTTTGGCCGATCATTTATGTGAACGGTTTGGCAGGTCGTCGGGGAAGATCCACGGCTACCCTGGCCACCCCGAAGTTGAATTAGCCTTGGTCAAACTCTATCGATGGACCGGCGAACTTCGGTATTTGGAACTGGCACGATTTTTTATCGAAGCACGGGGGCAGGAGCCGAACTTTTTCGCCGAGGAAGCGGCGGTAAGAGAGGATCCACGCCCCTACGATCCCGCTTATGCGCAAAGCCATGCGCCCTTGGTGCAGCAGACTACGGCCGAAGGCCATGCCGTACGAGCCATGTATCTCTTTTCCGGCGCGGCCGATGTTGCAGCCGAGCTAGGTGACTCCGCCTTGGCCGAGACCTTAAAGCGGCTTTGGGATAACGTGACAGAGAAGCGCATGTACCTTACCGGAGGCATTGGGTCCTCCGCGTGGGGAGAGGCCTTTACCGCGGACTACGACCTTCCCGCTGACCGCGCCTATGCAGAGACCTGTGCCGCCATTGGGTTGATTTTTTGGGCGCAGCGCATGCTGAGGCTCGATGCCGATGGCAAGTACGCAGACGCCATCGAGCGCGCACTGTACAATGGCGTTCTAAGCGGCGTCTCTTCTGAGGGCGATCGGTATTTCTATGTGAACCCGCTTGAAGTGTGGCCATCCATCGCTACCGTTCGCCATGACATGCAGGCGATTACCGTCGAGCGCCAGGCCTGGTTTGGGTGCGCCTGTTGTCCGCCTAACCTGGCAAGACTGGTTGCCTCCCTGCCTGGCTATGTGTACAGCTATGATGGGGCGAGTACTACATTAGCGATAAATCTCTATATGCCAAGTGAGCTGACTACCGAGATTGCTGAAACGTCGGTGAAGATACGGCAGGAGACCCAGTACCCCTGGCAGGGTCGCGTGCGATTGGATTTGGAAACGTCCAAGGCCCTGGCCTGGACCCTAAAACTTCGGATTCCTAAATGGACGCCCGAGGTCAGGCTGTGGATCAATGGCACAGAACAGCCAGTGAAATCCATCGAACGGGGATATTTGGCCATTATGCGAGTGTGGGAGAACGGCGACCAGGTGGTTTTAGATCTCTCTATGCCTGCTCGCGTCGTGTACCCTCACCCTAGTGCCCGCTCGCTTGCAGGTCAGGTAGCGCTGGAGAGAGGTCCCATGGTGTACTGTCTGGAAGAGGCGGACAACGGAGCCAATCTGGCTGCCCTTCGCATCGAACCACAAGCACACGCTTGGGAAGCCAGATGGCAGGACGGCGTGGCAGGAGGGGTGATGGCCCTAGTGGGATCCGGCCACCGCCTGCAAGAGAATAGCCAAGAGGCGTTGTACGCCTACCAAGCCTGGCCCACTCGGCCCACCGAACTGACCGCGATTCCGTATTACGCTTGGGCTAACCGTGGCATGGGCGAAATGCGAGTATGGATGAGCGCGCGCTGACGGTAGAGGGCATCTTTGCAGCAGATGGTTTATCCTCGGGACGGACCGGGGTTGGTCATGCTTCATTGCGGTGAGGCGTCATGGTGTCCGAGTCCAGCGCACCTTGGTATAGCAAAAGGGGCCGCCTGGCCGAGAGGGACATCCCGGTGTTTTTGTGTGACTAGCGCAATCAGTACATGATGGACCCGGTCGAGGGGATGGGTAGCAAGTCACCGTGAAGCGTCGGTTCGTCCTATTTCCAGGAGAGAATTCATATGCATGGCCAAGAGGAGGGATCTTCTTGGCCAAGAAGTCATGGCAGGTGTGGATGATCGGACTTTTGGGGGCAGTCGTAGGTGCGACGGCGGTCCGTGCGGGAACGAGTTCCCAGTTTAATTGGCCAGTGCCCCGAATTGCCAGGCGGGCGCGACCGTCCGTGGCGGTGGTGCTCAATTATCAAAAGGGTCGCTTACGCGGCATGGGTACGGGGGTTGTGGTGAATGCCGACGGGGACATCGTGACCAACTATCACGTTGTGGAACATGCTACTCGGGTGGGGGTGGCCTTAGCCAACGGCAGGCACTTCACGGCCACTTTGGTGGGAACCGATCCGCCTACGGATCTCGCGGTGGTCCATGTGGCCCACGCTGGGCCTCTAACCCCGGTTCGGTTTGCCTCCTCCAAAGCGATCGTGCCTGGCGACTTGGTGGTGGCCATTGGCAATTCGTTGGGACTAACCTATAGCGTCACTGCCGGGGTGATTTCGGCAACCAATCGCATCGTCGCCCGGGACGGCCAGTTGTATCATCTCATCCAAACCGATGCCGCTATCAATCCTGGCAATAGTGGCGGTCCCCTTTTGAACACCCTAGGTCAATTGATTGGGATTAATTCCAGCAAGATTTCTCAGGCTGGCGTCGAAGGCATAGGATTTGCCATCCCCAGTAACGTGGTGAAAGCGATTGTCGGACAAATTTTGGCCTACGGCGCCGTGCGCCGGCCGTGGGTAGGGGTGGCCGTCGATGGTACCCACTCAGGCTCTCCCGGCTTATTTGTGGCTGCCGTAGTCGCCAACAGTCCGGCGGCGCGTGCGGGCATTCGCGCAGGGGACTTTATTGCCAAGGTCAATGGCCGCCCTGTGCACACGGTGTACCAATGGCAGTCCGTGATATCGCAAACCCCCATTGGCAAGACGTTGGATTTGACCATTTGGCGGGGTTCTTCAGCGCTCCTGATTCCTGTTCGCGTGGCCGAGCGATCCCAGATCGCAAAGTCCCATGCGTCGACGGCGTAACCGAGGGGGCTCTAGGGATGGGTTGCCGGTCCCGTCCTGTTGCCGCCTAGGGTATCAAAAGCCACCATATCGGACGTGCGCGGTCCATGGTACCGCTTGATAACGTGGACAAGGGCTTATTTCTTCGACGGACGGATTGGACCAACCCGACGGTGAAGGCTCGAGTATCGTATTCGATGCGACGGGGGTGATACACGCTATCGATCTGGCGAATCGCCTTCTCCACCTCTACCAAGGCCTGTTGCCATTGGTCTTTGGTCAAAAGAGAAAGGTACTCGCCCTTCCACATGCTCAAGCGTAGGGTGAATTTGTTGAGCCAGGCGACCGTCTGGGATCGCTCGCCCAGGTGATGGTCGGAGAGGCTGAGCAAGAGGGCTTTTGGATCCCCATTTCGGGGATTCCAAAAGATTAGGTCGATGTCCAGCCCGGAATTTCCGGAAGAGATGGGAGGCTTTTCATCATGCAGGTCGAGCATATGACGGCCTCTTTCCTAGATTGGGCGGTGAGGGGGTGTTGGCTGACTGGCTCCGAGCTAGCCGATGGAACCGGCCATCTCGAATTTGATCAGGCGATTCATCTCGACAGCAAATTCCATGGGCAGCTCGCGCGTAAACGGTTCGATAAATCCCATGACAATCATGCGGGTGGCCGCCTCTTCATCCAGTCCCCGCGAGGTGAGATAAAAAAGCTGTTCCTCGCTGACTCTACTGACCGTGGCTTCATGCTCCATTTGTGCGGAGGCATTTGCGACCATGCTCGTGGGTACGGTATCGGAAGAAGATTCCTCGTCCATGATCAGCGTGTCGCAGCGCACATTGGATTTGGCGCCCTCGGCCTCTTTGGCGAAAGTAACCAGTCCTCGATAGGTGGTCTTGCCGCCATGCTGACTAATCGACTTGGAGACGACCGTCGAGGTCGTATTGGGGGCCGCATGAATCATCTTGGCTCCGGTGTCTTGGTGCTGACCTTTGCCCGCCACCGCAATAGAGAGCACCATGCCTTTGGCGCCTTCCTCCATCAAGTAGACCGACGGATATTTCATGGTCAGTTTCGAACCCATGTTCCCGTCCACCCACTCCATAGAGGCATTACGGTAGGCGACGGCCCGCTTGGTCACCAGATTGTAGATGTTCGGAGCCCAGTTCTGGATGGTGGTATAGCGCATCTTGGCCTCGGCTTTGACAATAATCTCCACCACGGCGGAGTGTAGGGAGTCGCTCCCATAGATAGGGGCCGTACATCCTTCTACATAGTGGCCAAAGGACCCTTCGTCGGCGATGATTAAGGTCCGTTCGAATTGACCCATGTTCTCGGAGTTGATCCGAAAGTAGGCCTGAAGGGGCATGGGCGAACTGACCCCTTTGGGAATATAGACGAAGGACCCACCCGACCATACCGCCGTGTTCAGTGCGGCGAATTTATTGTCCTCGGCGGGAATGATGGTGCCAAAATATTCTCTGAAGAGTTCGGGATACTCTCTGAGCGCCGAGTCGGTATCGGTAAAGATAATGCCCTTGTCGACGAGGTCTTTGTGAATACTGTGGTAGACTACTTCGGATTCGTACTGAGCCGAAACGCCAGCGAGAAACTTTCGCTCTGCCTCAGGAATTCCGAGACGCTCAAAGGTATCTTTAATCGTCTGCGGAACTTCGTCCCAGGTGCGTCCTTGGTTTTCTGAGGGCTTGACGTAGTAGACGATATCATCAAAGTTGAGCTCGGCCAGGTCGCCGCCCCACTTCGGCATCGGCTTACTCAGGAATACATCGAGCGCGTGAAGTCGCATGTCGAGCATCCAGTGAGGTTCTTGCTTGATCCGAGAAATCTCAAGGACGGTTTGGCGACTGAGCCCGTGGGCAAATTTTAGTACGCCTACTTCGCCGTCATTATCTCCGAATTGGTAGTCTCTTTGCGCAATGAGATTGGTGGCCATGAATGATGCCTCCTTAGGTGGTTGCCCCCATGTGGGGGGATGCGATGCGGGCAAGATGGACGTAGAGCGCGAAGGAACATCCTGTCGGCATCGGCGATGCGGTCCTTATACGGTGACCGCTTGAAGAGGACGCCATGGAAATGGGAGTGGGGTAACCCCTTAGGTGTGGGAGAGGAATCGTAAACCTAGGTGTCCTCCTCGTCATGCGATCCGTTTACGAGGCGGGCAGTTCTCCCGGCGATCACGGTTCCACGCAGAACCTGCGAGCAGGGACTCTCTGTCGACCTCTTAAGTATATGCTTATTTTCACTGCATGGCTCGTTTTTCTCAGAAAGTTTCGAAATGTTATCGGTATTGAGGTGGTCTTTACGCACCTCACGGGAGTGATCACGTAATGGGGGAACGTACAGGCGTTTAGGCTTGATGGGGCCAGAACCTTATCTTAAGCTCTCAGGGGGAGCGTTGCATCGTCTAAAAAGGGGTCGGGGATGTTG
>JAJZZI010000167.1 GCA_021797635.1 Bacillota bacterium
CACGTCTATTGGGCCTATGGACACTGGACGAATGCCGGCGTGCTTACTCAACCCGGCCATTATAATGCCTATCTGGCCTTTCTCAACATATTTAACGGCCCGACGGACTTTATTGTAGGCATCTTACCCCTATTGGTGGCCGTGGCTGCAGGCGATTCGTTGGCGTGGGACCGCAAGTCGGGATTTGTGGAGTACGTTGTCAACCGGAGCTCCCTGAGGCGCTACATCCTGGCCAAAATCGGAAGTGCATCCCTGGTCAGCGCTGGCCTGATCCTAGGCGCGGCCCTTATCTCTGCCATGGCTGCCGCCGTCTTTTTCCCCGTGTCATCGCATCCCGTCATTACGGGGGTTACGCCGATGCTGCTGGCCGGATTCTACGCGCTACATCCCTTCCTCTACTGCCTAATGGTCGCCGGTATTGCCGCATTGGCGGGCATGGCCTGGACGGTCGTGGGCGTGCTCCTTTCCACCCTCATCAAGAATATCTACCTGGTCGTAGCCGGACCCTGGCTACTCTTCCTGGCCACTTCCTTTCCTCTCCTCGTCTTCGCTCCGCACTACGCACCGCTGGTCCTGATCGGGCCATGGATCAATACTCAGATTGGCTACGGGGCGGGTCCCGGCTATGCCGCCCTGGTTCCGCTCACCTGGCTACTCATGTGGATCATCGGAGGGTTGTCGGCCTATGGCGTATTTCTCCGTCGTGCCACGCGAAAGGGGATGGCCGCGTGAACGGTCCGCTAATTAAGATGGTGGGATCCTCTAAGCGTCTTGGTGGTCGAAGCGTCCTGAATCATCTCGATTTGGCGGTTGAGGCCGGAGAAGTGGTAGGTATCATAGGTGCCAATGGTTCCGGCAAAACCACGCTGCTGCGCCTGCTCGCCGGTCTCCTATATGCCGACTCAGGTGAAATCCAGGTCAACCAAAGGCGCGTCGCTCCAGGAGTTATAGGATACATGCCCGCCGAAATCGGCGTCCTGATTGAATCACCAAGCTTCCGTACGCAATTTTCAGGACTGCAAAATCTTTTATTCTTGGCTGGCATCCGTCGAGTCATCGGGCGTTCGGACATCACTCGGCAGATGGCCCACTTCGGCCTGGATCCCAATAACCGACAAGCCGTGCGCAAGTATTCGCTGGGCATGCGCCAGCGACTGGGACTCACCCAGGCCACCATGGAGTCCCCGCGCGTGCTCCTTTTGGATGAACCGACCAATAGTCTCGATCAGGCAGGGGTACAGGTGTTGGCCAAAACCCTTGAAACGATCGCGGCCCGAGGGGTGGCCATCGTTTTAGTCTCCCACATCATGGACGACATCAACGCCTGGTGCGATCGCGTCTTTCGACTAGAGGGCGGCACCCTGACGGTGGTCCGCTCCCAGCGCCCCCGGCAATGGCGTGTGGTGCTCCGAAGGTGGGATGATATACCCCGTGTCAACGATCTTTTTCTCTCATGGCAGGTAGTGGGTCAAGCGGCGGAGGGACCCGCCTTCCTGGGAACGGGGCCGTGGACGGAGGCCGCCGAACTGATGGAGGCGCTAAAAGGCCGGGCCGTCGAAGCCGTCGCCATAGAGCGAGCCTAATATGATTCGCTTGGAACTCTTACGACTGTTCCGAGGACGACCTTGGCGCTTGGCCATCGGGATCGGACTCAGTGTAGGTTTGGCGCTCTTGTCCCTACACTGGCTCAGTACGTATCATGCTGAGAGGGCCAACCTTGGGGACCTCGTCTTGGCTGGCGTGTCGCAATTCTACGTCGCCGCCGTGATCGTTCCCGCATACTATCTATTTCTGATAGCAGACCTAGCGGCACCCGATTGGGAAGGCTATGCCACCTTGTTCGCCGGCCGGATGCCTAGTCGTCTAGCCTGGTGGAGCGCAAAAGCGATTGCCCTGGGCGTCGCTGCCGCCCTGGTGCTGTTGATGATTTTCACCGTCCTCGTCGGCGTCGGCCTCATGGCCGGACTGCCCTTTCATCTAAGCTGGAGCTTCTACGTCCGTCACGGTGGAGCTTATCAAATGCCGAGGAGCTCGCTTAGTGCCGTCTGGCCCCAAGGTCCGTGGCTTGCCGTTGGAGAATGGGCGGTGCTCGGCTTAGGCACCTTGGCTAGCTTGGCTTGGGGACTGCTGGCGGTTGGAATGCGGCTTCGCGATGCCCTCTTGCCATGGATTCTTGGGATCGTGGCAGCCAGCGCCAGCTATGCCGTATGGATGTTAAAACCAGGGGCTCTGCGCTGGATGCCCACGGCTCAGATGATGCTGTTGCAGCATGTGACCGGGCCTCGCCAGCGCTTCTTTGGCCCCCATCCGCTGGCTTGGTCGCTCGCCTACGTCAGCACGCTCTCGGCCCTCGGGATGTTCGACGGCCTAATTCAGGCACGTACCATCGCTTTCACAAAAGGGGGAACCCGGTAATGGCGGCGGGCATTCGCATCCAACTTCTGAGCATCTGTCGGATCCCCTATGCGGTTATGGCAACTCTGCTGTTTGCCATCACAGCCGTGATGTCGCCAGTCGATCCTCCGGTGCCCCTGATGGAAACCCTTCTCGAAAGTTTCCACCGCCACAGTTCCCTTCCCGCACTTATGATGTGGGCCCTTTTGATCAGTTTTGCCGTGTTTTTGATGGCGACGGTGGCGGCAGGTCGCAAAGAACCTGCGACAGCGCTAATGCTGCCCCGTATGCGATCTCGAGCGCAATGGTGGCTCACACGTGTCATGGCCTTAATGATTCTAAGCGCGATCTATACTGCCTGGCTAGGCGTCGTGAGCTCGATAGTTGGCCTCCTGATCACGTACCCTCGGGCCCCTATCGGCATGGATGACCCGTGGTTGGCCATGGCACATTTTTGGCTGGGTTTAGGGATGTTGGGCCTCATGATGACGGTCCTACAAGCCGTGCTCAGATCAATCCTTGCCGTGTATTGGCTTGGCCTCTTAACGAGCTATGTGAGCGCTGAGTTTTATGTGCAAGGACTGCTCCGGGGGATATGGACGCCCCTAGCCTACCCGTCCTTCTGGGTCCGGCCGAACCACCCTGCGGGCTGGCCGTGGATGGTGGACATCGCTGTCCTTTTGCTAAGTGGCCTGGTGGGCCTTCTCATCCATGGATTTGGGGACACGACCTAAGCAAAAGTCGAACGGAGAACCGTCCCCACCCTTTTTGCGACCGGTCCTTCAACCAAGGCGACCATGGCATTCCGTAAAGCGAAGAACCGTGGCGTAAGGATGGCCAGGCTGCCAAGAACGCTACTACCGCCTATTCTCGATAAGTGGCGTGAGGTCGTCCCGGCAACGGTTTTATGCCAGATCTCCCCCCAGCATATCGCTAGCACCAGTGGGATCGTTTGACCTAAAAGCTCGTTAGGAGTCGGTTCGTCAGGGTGCGGATTCGAGGGCAGACCGACTCGGCCCCCAGGTTGTGGCTCGGCGCTGATTTAAGAGACGCTGCACGTGTGGTCAACATCATGCTAGGCTGCAAACTCTCAGGGTAGCTGAGTGGGGGCCAGTGGCCTATCTTCGGTAGAATCGTCGGACAGGCCGCGAGAAAGGAAGCCCCATGTGTTTTTGCTACAATATCTTTGATGGGGTCAGCATGAAGGCTTTCGGTGTGCGCGATCTTTGCAACCTAGCGCGCGAGTCCAACGTCTCGAATCGACGCCTGGCGATCGGTACAGCGACTGCTGGTAGGGTTGGTGCGGCCCATAGAACAGGAGGTCCCATGCGCAACTTAGAGCAGGCTTTAGGATTCGTGCCCGCAGACCTTGAGGAGTCTCTCTGTCCCGTCCCCTCGGAGACTCGGCGTGTGGTCTTTCGAGCCAAAAAGGCTTTGGTGGGCCTGGTGTACGATGCGGCAGCCCTGGAAGGAAGTCCTTACACATTTCCGGAGGTTCACACCTTACTAGACGGCTATACCGTGGGCGGGCATCGGCTTGAAGATGAGCGCCTGGTATTAAATTTGAGAGATGCTTGGACCCTCCTGTTTTCATTGGTACTGTCTGACCAATTCTCGTGGTCCCAGGAAACCTATTGTACTCTGCATGCGAAGGTCGCCTTCGAAGAGGCCCTAACATGGGGAACGTTTCGTAATGAGGCCGTGTCCGTCGCCGGCACTACTGCCTATGTAGCTCCTCCTTGGCAGACGCTGTCAGCCCGGTACCAAGAAGGAATCGACTCTCTCGCCACCATCGACCACCCGTTCATCCGTTCCCTCAACTTTTTCCTGTTTGGGGCCATCAACCAATTTTTTTTCGACGGCAATAAACGCACGGCGCGGCTGATGATGAATGGTGCCTTGATGACTCATGGCTATGATGCCATCAGTATTCCCGCGGCCCGGCGAAGCGAATTTAATCTCAAAATGCTTCGCTTTTACGATCATCGCGACGGCACTGATATGGGTAATTTCCTCGTGCAATGTATTTCGTCTATCTAATCTGGAATCAGTTGTTACGAGGTGGGATCGCTCCGCTGGTCACGCCGAACTTCTCGGTGAAGCCGCATCAAACGAAGTAGACCGAACGCGCCGGAAAACGGGCATTGCAATGGCGAGACCCAGGATCCCTAAGCGGTCCCGAATAATTGGTTTGTTCGAGAGCTATCTCGAACATTTTTGTTATAGCCGATGACGATGTTCTAAACATCTTGGCAAAGAGCTTGCATCGTGGCCATGATGAGGTCATGAAGATGGCCGTCAAACGGTCTTCTGCGGGCATCGCCTACGTCTCTTCGAACGATACCTGGCGTTCAGTGAGCAGCCGACCCTCCGAGCCCGCTCGTTGGTGTTTATCTGGTGGCGGGTAGGCGCATAATTCGACGTGATGGCGGTTCTTGATACCCAGGATTCGCGACTGAACCCCCGTAGGGTGGGCTATGATAGGAGGCTAAGACCACAGAACACGGTGGCTACCAGCTTCTCCTGCAAGCCGTTGGTCGTGGTCGATGGGCATCTCCGCGAGCCCTTTCGAGGGGTCACGAATCTCACGCCAGCACGGCCGCCATGGCCGCTCCGTTGACCGGTTTGACCAAGTGGTGCTGAAACCCGGCGGATCGGCTGCGCCGAATATCCTCATCGGCCCCCCAACCCGTCAGCGCCACCAAGACCACTTCGCCAAAATCCGGCCGTGCCCGAATCGCCCGCGCAACGTCATAGCCACTCATCGGCTGCATCCCTAAATCCAAGAACACATGGGTAGGCTGAAATGCGGGAAGCATCGCCAATCCATCCCGCCCGTTATGGGCCACTTTTACGGTCGTTCCCATTCGCTCAAGCATCTCCCCAAGCACATTGGCTAAATCGCAGTGATCATCCACAATCAAGACGCGGCGGCAGGAGGGCACCATGGGGAAGACCTGGGCTCGCTCACTGGCGATCGCGTGTTCGGAGGGACCCTTCGGCAAGCGCACCACGAACTCGCTCCCAAATCCTGGACCGTCGCTGTGGGCTTGAACCGTGCCCCCATGCAAAGTCGCCAGGTGGCGCGCCACCGTCAACCCGAGACCCAAACCTCCCGTGGTTTGACCATCACCCGACGGCCATGACACGTAAGGCTCAAAGATATGCGACAATGCGTCGGCAGAGATGCCCATGCCGGCATCTCGCACCGCAAACCCGATGGAGGTTTGGTCTACCCATGCCTCAAGGATAATTTGCCCGCCATCATCACTATACTTGGAGGCGTTCACGATTAGATTGGTGAGGATTTGGACCACCCGTACACGGTCAACGGTTAACGCGATCGGGCATGTGGGGGTCTTGACCTCAAGCCTCTGGTGCCTTTGGGTGATCAGGTGCTGTGTCATCTTAAGCACATCGTCGACCAAGTCCATGAGATCAAGGGGTTCTGGGCGAAGGGGCACCCGATCGAGGGTGATCCGCGACAAATCCAGCAAGTCATCCACCAGACGGGTCACATGACCGACCTGTCGATGTAAAACCCGGTATACGGGCTCGGCGTCATTCCCTTGCGAGCTTTGCAACAGGTCCACACTCGTTTCGATGGCGGCGAGCGGGTTACGCAACTCATGCGACAAGCGGGCAAGAAATTCATTTTGCTGCCTATTGATACGGAGGAGTTCATCGTGTTGACGATGCCTCGCGGTAACGTCGCCCGCGGCGCCAAACCATTCGATAATCTCACCGTCTCCATCCAGGATGGGAACCGCTCGGGTAACCATCCATCCCCAACTCCCGTCCGCCTGTTTGACCCGATGTTCTAATTGGAACAAACTTTTTGTCTCGATGGCTTCTTGGATCGCCGCCAGCACCTGAGGTTGATCCTCGGGGTGGACATAGCGGTCCAGCCATAGGGGATCGGGCACTTGCGTCGTCGCCAGAAATCCACGGCTGGTCAGCTGCACCATTTCGCTCCAGTCGGCACTCATCCGATATAAGACTTCGGCACTGGCCATCACCAGAACCCGGAACCGTTCCTCGTTGTCAAGGGGATGCGGAGAAACCCCGCGTTCTGCCAGAGCGCGTGCCCTAATCCCTTCTTTAACCCGTTGTCTTTCTGTCATCTACATTACCCTCCTGTAAATACGTTTGTCTATGCATGGTATCGCTCGGGTGCTGAAATGGGCAGTTGGCTATCCGATCATGCAAAAACAGGTGTCCAATGATGTAGTAGGTTCAGATAAGCCAGACCTGGCTCTCGAGTAAGCTCTGCGGCGGGCCCTTACGATGACGATAACCAGGGCTTCCGACCATCCAACCGACGATTTTATCTTCGCCGCCGTCTTCAGGGCACGAGCAAAAAGTCGAAATCTCCGGAGGCCATGCCGAATATAAGGAAGGTTCAAAAGGCCTAAAATGGGAGCCTTGGCGATTTTTCATGGTGATTTTTATGGTGACTCGCTCGCCGATAAATTCGTAACCTAAAGCGAAATCCACGGAGGTCCTCCCCGAATGAACAAACGCATTGAAGCCCAATTCGACGGAAGAGCCCATTTTCCTCTTGGCAATGCTTCGAGTATTTTCCGTAGCCATATTGACCGAGATCACGGGGAGGACGCCAAGCGGTCTTTCGCGCTCGGGATAAAGGTTTGCCCGCTCTACGTACGAAGGAAGGTGCCGGGCGTCGCCCCGAACACCTGACTTACTCCCAGGCAGGGGAATTTGGAAAGGAATCCCCACCGAAAGCGGACTTTTCGGTGGGGAATTGGCCTTCGTTGCTATTTTAGATGCAGGTATTGCAGTTGGTAGAAGTTTCCCCAGGAGAGCGGATTGGGCTGGACGCCAGTGACGTTGGGTGCTGCCAGGTAGATCGCCTGCGTGTAGTACAAGGGCTCTACGTAGCCGGACTGCATGATCGCGTTCGACAAGGCTGCCGCAATATGGGTAGCCTTAGCAGCGCTGGCCGTGTTGGTCAGCTCCGACGACCACATCTGCCACTGGTGTACGAAGGGAGGCTCATGTTGGTAGAAATAGACCTGGGCCGAGAGACCCATGCTGTCGCCCGCGTTTCCCGTAGAATACGTGCCTACCCACTTCCAAAATGCCTCCCAGGCCGCATGCTTGGTCGCCGGCGTGGTAGCCTTTTTATACGATGCAATGTAGTTGTGCAGTTCCTTTTGATACTGCGCCAGGGTCATGCCGCCTGCCTGCACCTGCGAACGATAGGGCTGAGGTTGGCGCGCCGCCCAGGCGGACAGATAGGCAATATCCTTCTTGGCAATGGCAATAATCGGCTTCCAGCTAGCGTACGACACCCCTAACGCGGTGTTTGTGGGGTTGCCCATTGCTTTGACATCAACAGGGTCATACTGAGGCAGGAACCAGTTCCTGGCCGCATAGGCGACAAAGGACTGCGGTCCGTACACCCCATCAAAGCCCACGTGTTGGTTCGCCTGCAGGGGCAGACTGGCCACGTCACGGAAGTTGGCAACGCCGTCCCCAATGACATAGCCAGGGTGAATGTTGGCGTTGATGCCATTCCACACGATGTCGCCCCAGATCGTGGAGTTTACGGTAACAATCTGGCTCCTAAGACCCAGTCCTTGTTTCAGCTCTTGAGCGACTGCTTCGGCCACGGGCACAAGCTGTGGGCTCACGCTAAGAGGCTCCACATAAAGATAAATGGGTGGCATGCCTTTGCCGTGAGGATACCCCGCCTTCGCCAAGAGATGACGGGCGGCGTTCACGTTAAAGCCAATGCCATGCTCCAATTTGTAGGTCGGCCAGCCGGGATAGGCGAAGACATTCGTGGGCTTAACCATCCCGCTTAGCACCGGATTGGCAATTGGCGCCCGATTAATGGCCATGGCGATGGCCCGGCGAACCATGGGGTTGTACAAGGGGGATGGGGATGGTGAGTCGTCCCATTCTAAGAGATTGAGATTAGCCTGGGGCGCCGCGTGCAGATCCTTCTTCAAATGCGCCTGAGCGTACTTGAAGTCGGATGCCGAGGCCACCATGGCTACTGACAGCTTGTGGGCCTCGAAGTCTTCCACCGCCACCGTGGGGGTCGGGATGAGATTGATGCGCTGCACATTGCCTACGCTTCCCGGAGGCCCTACATACTTACGGTTACGCGTTAAAGTAATGGTGCCGTTCGGAACAAATTTACTAACAAGATAGGGGCCGTCGCCCACGAAATGAGCAGGCATCCACCACGTAGTCGGGTTTGCCTTAACATCGGGGGGATAGACGGGCATCGAGCCCGTGAGCGCTAAATCTCCGATGGGATTATACGGTCCCGTCAAGGTCAGCTGGATAGCGTACTTATTAATCACTTTAATCCCAACCGCTGAGGCGGGCACTGCCCCCGCATGATAGGCGTATCCATTCTTGACGTAGTTCACCACGCTTGCCCAAAGGGCTCCAGTCGAGTCCGAAGGGGATAGGACGCGCATCCAGGCAAAGTAGAAGTCTCCGGCCGTCACGGGAGCTCCGTTCGACCAGCGTGCATTGTGGCGGAGATAAAACGTCCACACTTTCCCGCCATCGGAACGCTTATAGGACTTAGCGATCTCCGGAATTACTTGATTCTTGGTGTTATAACCGTATAGTCCCTGAAGCACCGTGCCCTGATCGACAAGGATTTGGCCTCCCCACTGCGTGGGATCGAAACTCGATATCCCAGGGTTGGGGATATTCACCATGGTAGTCGCCGCATTAACCACACTTGCAGGATTGCCAATCAAAGTTACGGAGGCCAGTATCGTGGAAGCAGCCATAGCCCCTACGGTGAGAATACGTGAACGCATGTGCTCACATCCTTCCAATATTGAGGTCGTCAACGCTAATCTAAAGACCTGCTAATACCAGTAGAAAAAGGAGCTTATGTCGTTAGTATTTTGGAGCCCTTCGGCAAGAAGGGAGTGCCCAAATAGTAGTTTGAATGTATTAGGTTGTCAATACCGCAGTGCGTTCTGAATTATCGTTTAACAAAGTCGACCAGGTTATCGACGTTGCTATGTCCTGCCAGGCAGCACCGATCGAATGAACGGCTCAATCGGACGCCGGCCGCGTTATCCCACCCTTCAAGAAATACCTGCCAGTTAAGCTCCACTTCCACCGTGGAAGAATCGATCAACGATCTGCGCCTCGCCAATCCTCGCGCACGAGTGGCCAAAGAAAGGGGTTCTCGAAACCTGATCCGGACACCGCGGAAGAATAAAGCCCAGCGTGTTTAGTCCGATTTCTATGAGTAAGGAAATGCCTG
>JAJZZI010000091.1 GCA_021797635.1 Bacillota bacterium
TCCCACAGCGGGGCCCATAAGACGTCGTTTCCCACCCCAGAACGCAAAAAACCAAAGAGGCTGGGTGGGCGTGAGCCTGCCATCGACCAGCTTTATCCGGCCGATACCGAATTCCCGTTACCCCCCTAGGCCATCGATGCGGTCATGGGTTTGCCGTGCCGTGGTCTCGGCACCATGCCGTGGGTGGAATCGCGCAGGAATACGGGGTTCAAACGCCGGAAATGGTAAAAACTGGGGATCACTCAGGGCGCCACCTGACGAATGGCGGAATCTAGCTCGTTTGGAAACTCCGCAAGGATCTGGTAATAGCGCAATATAGCATTATTTAACTGATGGTAGTACAATTTGGTTGCATTAAAGCACAATTCATTCACATTACCCTTAAGGAGGGTTTAAGATGAGCGTAACGAAACAAGCGGCACTGATTGCTGCCGCTGGCACTTTAGTCCTATCCTCCCTTGGCATGACCATGGGCGCCCGCTTCTCACCAGCGGCCACCACCACTGGCGCCCCATTGGTCGGGTTAACCATGTATGGATCACCGAACTATACCCGAAATTTCAACCCCTTTATCCCCAACAACCTGTCAAGTGCAACAGATTGGATCTTTGAGCCCCTCTACATCGTCAATCCCCTCACCGGTCGCCAGACCCCATGGTTAGCGACAAGCTATCGCTGGACCAACAGCGACAAGACCTTGACCTTTACGCTGAGAAAGGGAGTGAAATGGAGCAACGGGACCCCATTTACGGCCGCTGATGTGGTGTTTACGTTTGACATGTTAAAGAAAAACCCCGGCATGGATACCAATGGCATCTGGCAATCGCTATCCAGCGTGGTGGCCAACGGTTCTAATTCGGTCTCATTCCATTTTAAGACGGTTAATGTGCCCGACTACTTCTATATCGCGCAGACCATGATTGTCCCCAAGGCCCAATGGAGCAAGGTGGCCAACCCGCAGAAGTTTACCGATCCCAATCCGATCGGAACTGGCCCATTCGAATTATCGAGCTTTCGCCCGAGCGAAGTCGTGCTCCGCAAGAATCCGCGCTATTGGCAGGCGTCGAAGGTTCGTGTCCCCCAGCTCAAATTTCCGGCACTGACCACCAACACCTTGACCGACCTGATGCTGTCGGAAGGCAAACTCGACTTCGCGACCATTTTCACCCCCAACATCCAGAAGACCTTTGTGGCCATCAATCCCCGCACTAACCATTATTGGTTTGCGCATAGCGCGGCCGTCTCCTTGTATATGAACCTTACCGAGTATCCATTTAATCACGTGGCCTTTCGCCAAGCGATGGCCTACGCCATTAACAAGACGAATATCTGGAAACGCGGGGAATATGGCTACGAAACGCCGTCGAATCAGGGGATCCTGCCGCCGTCACAGCAAGGCACGTGGGTCCCGAAGGCATTGGCCACGAAATACGCCTATCCCTACAGTCCCAAGAAAGCTGCGGCGGCGTTAGCGAGTATGGGACTCAAAAAGAATGCGCACGGTCAGATCATCAATCCCAAGACGCATAAGCAGTTGACCGTCACCATTCAAGTGCCCACGGGGTGGACGGACTGGGTGCAGGATTGCCAGATCATTTCAAGCGAACTGGGAGCCCTCGGGATTAAGGTGAATGTCTACACGCCGTCCGTCTCGACCAATTTCAGTGACCTTAACTTAGGCCACTTTCAGATGGCGCTCGATGGCCCTGGAATCTACGCCAGCCCCTGGTTCGACTACAACCAGATCTTGAACTCGGCGGAGTCGGCTCCGATTGGCCAGTTCGCCCCGACCAACGTCGAGCGGTACCACAATCCGCAAGTCGATGCCTGGTTGAACGCGTACGTTAAGACCACCTCGGTAGCGCAACAGCGCACGCTAATGCACAAGTTAGAACAGGTCATGTTCACGCAGGTGCCGGTGGTGGGCCTGGTGTCGGGGGCGAACTGGTATGAATATACCACCACTCACTATACGGGGTGGCCGAACCCCAAAAATCCCTATTCGCTCGGCGTCGACTATCCCGGCAACCTCTTGATCGCCACTCACTTGCAGCCCGTACGGTAATCGGCATGCCAGTGCACGAAGAGGGGCGTGCTCGCCCCTCTTTTGAGGGTTCACCGATTCAGAAATCATCGAATGGTGTTCAAGGGAGGTTGTTATCACCGTGCGTTACTTAACCCGGCGCGTTGCGTTTCTTATCGGCACCCTTTGGGTGGCCCTGACGTTCAACTTTCTGATACCTCGCATGATGCCGGGGAGTCCCGCCGAGACGATGATTGCCAATTTTCACGGTAAGGGACAAATCAATCCGAACGCGCTCCATGCGATCCAAATCATGCTGGGGATCTCCACGGCGCCCCTGTGGAAGCAGTATCTCCAGTATTGGGGGCAAGTCTTGCAGTTTAAGTTTGGGATTTCCTATACGTATTTCCCGTATACCGTCACGCATATGATTGCGCAGGCCCTGCCGTATACCTTGATTTTGGTTGGAGCCTGCACCGTGATTAGCTTCGTGCTCGGAACCAGTCTCGGGATTGCCGCCGCCTGGTGGCGGGGTGGGCGCTTTGATGCGACCGCCACGACCGCCCTAAATTTCTCCTCAGCATTCCCCTATTTTTGGTTCGCGCTCTTCGCCGCGTATTGGGTTAGTTTCCGATTTCATTGGCTTCCACTGTCTGGAGCCTTCAGTTCGTCTATATCACCCATGTTTAACTGGACGTTCGTCTCCAGCGCTTTGCGGCATGCCATTCTTCCAGCCCTCACGATCGTGATTAGCTCTATGGGCGGTTGGTTGCTGGGGATGCGCAACAACATGATCTCGACCTTGCGAGAAGACTACATTGTGCTGGCGGAGGCCAAGGGGTTGCGCGCGTCCTGGATCGCCTTCCGGTATGCCGCCCGCAATGCCATTTTGCCCAATATCACGGGATTTGCCATGGCCCTGGGCTTTGTCGTGAGCGGTTCGTTGGTCATGGAAACCGTCTTTGCCTATCCGGGCATTGGCTACTTGCTTGTCAACGCCGTCGGCAACGAAGACTACCCCCTCATGCAAGGCGTGTTTTTGATTATCGTCCTCGCCGTGGTCATGGCGAATTTCGTCGTGGATTTGTTATACGTCTTCATCGATCCTCGCGTGAGTAATGAAGGGAGGGTGTAGCCCATGGGCACGACCGAAAATGTGGCTCCAGACCGCAGAACGCTCACAGCCCATCCGGTGCGGACCACTAAATCAACGCGGCATCGGCGGGGATTCCTGGCGGTCTTGTGGGCCAACAAAAAGTCGCGGGCGGGCATGCTTCTATTGGGCCTGTTTGTCATGACGGCCCTGATTGGGCCGTGGATCGCCCCGTATTCTCCCTATGCCACCAACTACGCGATTATGCAAACGCCGACCTTGCACCATTGGTTAGGCACCACCCAAAACGGTCAAGACGTATTGTCGGAGTTGATTTACGGAACGCGTTTGTCCCTTGAGGTGACCTTCGTGGCGGGATTTGGAGCGACGGCGATTTCCATTGTCATGGCCTTTGCTGCTGGCTACCTTGGCCGTTGGCTCGACGACATCTTGTCCTTTATCACCAACGTGTTTTTGGTCATTCCCGGATTGCCGTTGATGGTAGTATTGGCGGCGTATTCTCCCGTGCGCGGCATTATTGTGATCATGGCCGTCTTAACCGTCACGGGGTGGGCCTGGGGAGCGCGCGTGTTGCGGGCCCAAGTGTTGGCCCTGCGGAACCGCGATTACGTCATCGCGGCCCGGTTTGCGGGGGAAGCCCCCTTTCGCATCATGTTTCGCGAGATCTTACCGAACATGCTGTCCCTGGTCGGAGCCAACTTCCTCGGGGCGTCGTTGGCCGCGCTGTTAGGGGCGGCCAGCCTCGAATTTCTCGGATTTGGTGATCCTACGGCCCTCAGTTGGGGCTCCATGCTCTACTGGGCGCAAAATAGCGGGGCCTTATTACAAGGACAATGGGCCTGGATTTTTGCGCCCGGGTTTTGCATTGCCCTGCTAGGGATGTCGCTCATTCTGTTGAATTTTGGCTTAGACGAAATTTCCAATCCACGACTGCGAGGTGAATCCTGACGTGGGGACTCCGCTATTGGACGTGCATAATCTCACGGTCGTATACGGGCGTACGGATGGCGTCTACGCTGTGCGCGATGTCAATTTAACCCTTCACCATGGAGAATTTCTGGGCCTCGTCGGGGAGTCCGGTTGTGGGAAGTCGACCTTGGCCTATGCGATCGCTCGGCTCATCAAGCCGCCCGCGCATATCGCCCAGGGAACCGTGACGTTCCGGGAGCATAACTTGCTGGGCCTCCATGGGGAAGCCTTACGACACGAACGATGGGAGCATTTAGCGGTGGTATTGCAAAGCGGGATGAACGCCCTTAATCCGTTGATGACCATCGAGCGTCAGTTTTTTGATGTCATGAGTCAGCACACGCGCTGGCCCATGAGCAAGCAACGCGAACGCGTGTACGAGTTGTTGGAGATGGTTCACGTCGAGCGGCGATTTGCCTCCTGCTACCCGCATCAATTATCGGGAGGAATGAAACAGCGGGTGGCCATCGCCCTCTCGATGATCCTGGAACCGGAACTCATTATCATGGACGAACCCACCACGGCGTTGGATGTGGTCGTCCAACGCACGATCCTGGACAACTTGATGGAGATTCGCAAGGCCCGCGAGTTCGCCGTGATTTTTGTGAGTCACGACTTAGGACTCGTGCTGGAGATTGCCGACCGAGTGGCGGTCATGTATGCGGGAGAGATCGTGGAGGCCCAACCAGCGGAACAGTTGTATGCCCAGCCTTTGCATCCCTACACACGGGCCTTGTTGAAGTCGGTGGCCGATCCCGATGACATACGCGAACGGCGGTTTTCCGGGTTGCCCGGGCATCCCCCGGATTTGCATTTGGATTCGATAGGCCCAGGCTGTCCCTTCTACCCGCGATGCACCGAACACGAAGATCGGTGTCGCAATGAAAAGCCCACCTTGAGCCCCATGGGCCCGGAAAGTGTCGTCAGTTGCTGGATCCGTCGAAAGGAGCCCGTGGATGCCTGAATCGCCATTGATTGCCGTCGAACATCTGCGCAAAGAATATGGGCCTCCAACCCGAGGCAATCACCAGCCCGTGGTGGCAGTCCGCGACGTTTCGTTTGAAGTACGACCTGCTGAAATCGTGGCCATCGTGGGAGAAAGCGGCAGCGGCAAAACCACCGTGGCCAAACTGTTGACCGGTATCGAGCTCCCCACCAGAGGGACGATTCAGTTCCACCAGCAACAGGTCGCGCGCCTGCGACGAAAGGCCTTACAAGATTATCGACGCCAGGTGCAAATCGTATTTCAAGACCCGTACGCCGCCTTAAACCCCTTTAATTCCGTGGAATATACGCTGGCGCGTCCGCTAGTGCGCCATCTGCACTTGGGTCCGGCAGCGGTGCGCGAGCGAGTGCGTGAGTTGCTCCATATTGTCCAACTCACGCCGGAAGAGGATTTTCTCCCGAAGCGGCCCGACGAGTTGTCAGGGGGACAGCGGCAACGCGTCGTGATCGCCCGCGCCATCGCGACCAATCCGGCGCTCATCGTCGCCGATGAGCCCGTGTCGATGCTCGATGTGTCGATTCGATCGGGCGTCTTGCAGTTGTTGGACACCTTGCGCTCCGAACAGCGCCTGGCTATTGTGTACATCACCCATGATCTCCTTAGCGCCCAATTACTGTCGGACCGCGTCATGGTCATGTACCGCGGCAGCGTCGTCGAAGAAGGAACCGCGCTGGATGTGATCTCGCATCCGCTGCACCCCTATACCCAACATCTGGTCGACGCCATTCCGCACCCCAAAAAGAGGCACCAACGCCACAGCCGAGTTGCGTTAGACCTCGCTACCGCGAGCGCGAGTGCCACCAGTTTGGACACGGGATGTGCCTACTATGCGCGGTGTCCGGTGCACCAAGATCGGTGCCTGGAAGCCGCCCCAGCGATCCAAACCGTGCGCGCACCGAGTCACCGCGTGGCGTGTTACTTGCACGAACCCGCCCACGATCGACAAATTCAATGATGGGTACGCTGCCCATCCTTTAAGTTGCATCGCACGAGGTTTCTGGCAGTAACCATGCATCCACTCCACCAAGGACCACCCCAACCCGGCGGCGGTCCTTGGTGGAGTGCCAGTGACACCGGGCGGGCAATATTCATCGAACCAGTCAACGCAGCCCCCCCGAATACGTCGAGCCCGGGTTATAGCCTGCAAAGCCCTCGCAAAGTCCACGAGGGGAAAGCGCAGCATCCGGATCGGGATGCTCCGTTTCGGTTCATTGCCCGTTGAACGAGCGCACTTCCAGACCGTGGGCAACCGACCATTTCGATCGACACGAAAAACGAGATTCTCGTGGGCAACTTTTTCAACAAGTGGCGCGATGGGCAGCCGGCAACGATCCGATCGCGGTCAATGCCTAGCCTATGATTCTCTTCGCCTTGCCGTTGGCAAGGCCGCTCCGTATGGCGTCTACGATGTCGCCGCCAATGAAGCGTTCGTCAATGTGGGGCAGAACCACGATACGGCGGAATTTGCGTTGGCGCGTATTCAAGGCTGGTGGGATGCCATGGGCTGGGAGCGATATCCCGAAGAGACGCGCCTTTATATCAAGAGTGACCGTAGAGGCAGCAACGCGGCCGTAAGTCGCCTGTATAAAATGGCAGTCCCTAGGTTATACAAGCCATCTTCTGATGTAGTGAGTTGAGACGAGTGTATCAATCGCTGGCATGGTGAATAGGCTATCAACACCAAAGGAGTCAAGGAGGTGTCGTCTCGATGCATCCGCTGATGATTCATGTGCGTCCTCATGAATTCCAAGAACAGGCAACGGAAGCGCTCATCAGCAAGCTTTGGCCCACCCTGAACCGTCGAGGGTTTGCGACCGACCAATTGCCGTTTGTGGTGAAGGTTGCCGGAACTCCCACGGAATATGTGGGATTTTATGAATGGCGAAATTCCGATGACTTTTCCGATGCCGACCGTGATGTCGAGGTGCATCACATCTTCGACCAGCTTCGCCAGATTGCGGAGGTGAAATCCATTTCGGGAACCTATCTCGATATGGATTCCCACTAGCCACGTTCTTTGCCGGGCGGCGAATTCGGCGATGGCTACGGGGCACCGTAGCGCACTACCCAAAGTTCTTGTGGGCATTTGGTCGTGCTTAATCTGATGTTTGGGAAAGCACGGACGACAGGGTATACTTAAGGCGCCCCTGCCGTGATCCCCTCCATATGTGGGCAAGAAAACAAGACAAGTTTGGGAGTGCACACGACATGAACCATCACTATCTCATACCTGCATTAATTGCTGGTCTCATCCAAGGCATCGTAGAATGGCTACCGGTGAGCAGTAAGACCATGATTACCATCTATTTCGCCGCGATCGGGATTAAGGTGCAAAACGCCTACAGTCTTGGGCTGATTGCCAACTTTGGCTCCTTCTTTGCCGCCCTGTACTACTTTCGCAAAGAAGCCCTACTCACACTCAAGGCCTTGGCCCACCCCTTTGGCTCTGATCATTACGCCCAGTTGCTTCGCTATCTCGTGATCGCGACCTTGGCCACAGGAGTCACGGGCATCCCCCTTTATATTTTGGTCCGTCACACCTTTAGCGCCATCGGAGGATCGGCGGCCATGGTCGTCATTGGCATCTTGCTACTGTTTACCGGCGTCATCGTGCGCAACAAAGAACGCATGGTTGAAAAACAGGGACAAGCCCAAGAGAGTACCGACCGCGTTCCCAAATTTGGCGCCTCCGTGCTAACCGGTGCTATGCAGGGTCTAGCCGGCCTTCCCGGCATTAGCCGAAGCGGCATGACCATTACTCCACTCCTGTGGATGGGATTCGAGGCTAAAGAAGCCATTCGCCTATCTTTCATGCTCGACGTTCTGGCGCTGGTGGGTGCCGGTATTGTCCCCCTAATCATCGGCCATGGGGGCACCCAGGCGGTGACTCAACTTGGGGTGACGACGACAATTTTAATGGTTGCCGTGGCAAGCGTCGTCTCTTTCTTCGCCATTAGCACGGTTTTAAAGTTTGCCAGTCGTTGGCGGACCTCTACCGCCACCTTCGTTATTGCCGGCATCACCCTCGTCGTCGCTGTGTTGGCGCTGGCCGGCGTCTAGTCTGTGTTGGGCCTGGCCCGTTTACAGGCATCGCGCCGTCCCAAGTCAGGGCTCTATCCAAAACGGACAGAGGTACCGCGCTTCTCCGAGGTCTTTACCTATAGGGACGGGTGCGTCGCAACGGTTGATAACATCGGTACGGCCTTTCGCAAGAGCCATCACCAAGGAGGTGCCATCATGGGGTTTCGGCCATCAAACCGGCTGGCGCGCCTTCCCCAACAAGTCTTTTCCGGCCTGATTCACAAGGCCGCCCAAGCCCGGGCTGAGGGTCACGACGTCATCAACCTGGGCCAGGGAAATCCCGACCAACCCACCCCCAAGCCCATCGTCGACTCCTTAAGGGAGCACGCCCAGGATCCCGTGCTACAACGCTATATTCCCTTTAGCGGCCTTAGCGCCCTCAAGGAGGCGGTGGCCGAATGGTATCATACCCATCACGGCGTCGATGTCGACCCCAGCCGCGAGGTGGCCATCCTGATTGGCAGTAAAGTGGGCTTGCAAGAAATTTCTCTGGCTGTACTCAATCACGGAGATGCGGTGCTCATGCCCGATCCCGGATATCCGGATTATTGGTCTGGGGTAGCTCTGGCGGGCGGCCGATCCATCCCCTGGCCCCTTCGTCCCGAATACCACTTCACCCCTGATCTGACCGCCATCACCTCGGAGATTCGGCTGGCTTTCTTAAACTATCCTAACAATCCAACGGGAACCATCGCCTCCCTGGACTTCTTAGCCGAGGCCGCCTGGCGCGCAGCGCAGACGGCGACGGTGTTGGTCCATGACCTCGCCTACGGCGACATCGTCTACGATGGCAAGCAGGCACCCAGTCTCTTGGCCACCCCTCAAGGCAAAGCGGCAGGCATTGAATTTACGACCACATCGAAATCCTATAACATGGCGGGCTGGCGCATTGGCTTTGCCGTAGGCCATCCGCAACTCATAGGCTGGCTGGAGAAGTTGCAAGAACATTTGCATTGCAGTCAGTTTGGGGCCGTGCAAATGGCGGCCAAGACGGCGCTCTCTCTCGATCGTGATTATGTGATCAGGACTCGTGCGTCCTACCAGGCGCGCGGGGATGCTTT
>JAJZZI010000070.1 GCA_021797635.1 Bacillota bacterium
CGATGGCTCACAGGTGGTTTATTATGCCAACGCTACGTCTGGGTTTGGAGGCCCAGGGGCGGTCTATCCCAATCCGTTTGCCTTGGTCTACTACCAAATTACCGTGTATAACCGCTCGTTCACCACCCCAGCGTGGCTTAGGCACGGGATCATTTATGAAATCATGCCGGACCGCTTTTATGATGGGAATCCCGCCAACAACGAGAACCCTAAGACCCAGTTAGCGGTGGGCTTTTCCGCTTCGGGTCAGGAGCAGTTGGTGCCTATCCAGTTTCACAGCAACTGGTACAGCACGCCCTACGATCCCAACATTGTTGCCAACCCGTCCAGCCCCAACTACGCCAAGGAATTGGCTTTAAGGGGCGATGGCCAGTGGAACACGGACTTTTTTGGGGGAGACTTGCGCGGGATCATCGATAAGCTTGGCTATCTTAAAAAATTAGGGGTCAATACCCTTTACCTCACGCCGATCTTTCAATCGGAGTCCAACCACAAGTATGATACGGGAAATTACATGAAGATTGACCCAGGGTTTGGTACGTTGAAAACCTTCCAGACGCTGGTCAAAGAAGCCAAGTCGCGCGGGATGCATGTCATTTTGGATGGAGTGTTTGAGGACACCGGGAGCGACAGCCTCTATTTCAACCAATTTGGCAACTATAAAAGCGTGGGCGCCTGGCAAGAGCATTTGAATCCTAAAGTCCATTCTCCCTACTACCATTGGTTTTTATGGACGCCCGGGCAAAACCCTCCCTATCAGACCTGGGGAGGCGTGGCCACCTTGCCCTTGGCTAATACGGCGTCCAAAGGATGGCAGCAATTCGTCTATGGAAAGTACGATAAGAAGAACCCGTTAAATCCCGCCAAGAATTCCGTGGCCGCCTATTGGCTAAGTCAAGGGGCGTCGGGCTGGCGTCTAGACTCTGCCGACAACAGCAATTTTTCCTTAAAGTGGTGGAGCAACTTTCGCCGTGCGGTCAAGCGGGTCAATCCCAATGCGGCCATCATCGGCGAAGACTGGAATAATCCCACCAATGACAATGGGGTCGACTGGATGACCGGCAACACGTGGGACTCGACCATGAACTACCCGTTTCGCAATGCTGTGATTTCGTTTTTCCGGGGGACGTACTACGACGGCAATGTGCAGAACTACGCCATAAACGCCCAAACCTTTGGCAACACGCTGGTGCAAATGTTGCAAGAATATCCGCCGCCGGCGATGTATGCGGAGATGAATCTGCTTGGATCCCAGGACACCGAACGGATTTTAACCATCTTGTCCGGGGCGCCTAACGCCAACGCCTTAAGCGCCTTTCAACAGGCTACCTGGAAGCCGACGCCGGCACAGGCCGCGCGTGGGGTGGCCAAACTTGAAGAAGTATCGGCCTTCCAATATGGCTTTGTGGGAGTGCCCGACATCTATTATGGCGACGAAGCGGGGATGAATGGCTATACCGATCCCTTAAATCGTGCCACCTATCCTTGGGGACGGGCGAATCAAACCTTGGTTCACTACTTTCAAAGATTGGGCGCTATTCGCAACTCGCACACCGTGCTTCAGTCTGGGGGGTATCGTCAGCTCCTGGCTGAGGGCAGGGTCTTTGCCTACGCTAGGACGCCCAAGGCTGGCGATGGGGGTCAAACGGCCGTGGTTGCCGTGAATAACGGGGCGGCTACGAGCATCCGTATACCGGTGGCTACTGTGATGGCTAACGGAACGACCTTGGCCAATTCTCTCGGGGGTGTGGGCGAGGTTACGGTTCGACAAGGCCACATTCGACTTCGTCTAGCCAAGTACGGGGCGGCCATCTTGTTTACCAAGGCGCGAGGGTAGCCAAGCCGCATTTGCGTTTAACTTTCAGAAAATCGAGCAGTTTGATCTATTGACTTGGAATTCAGTTTCAATTAGTATCCGTCTCGTGGTATCGTTTTCATGAAAAGGTTTCCACGTATTCCATAAGGAGGGTTTTTGGTGATTGTAAACAAGAAATGGGCAATGGCAGGGATGGGCATGGCTTTGATTTCCGCGTCATTATCCCTGGCTGCAGGGCCTGCCCCGCGGCACGCTGTCCGCTTACCCCGGGGACAAACCATTACACTATGGGTTTGGCAGGCTAATCCCATTTACGGAGAAGTAGCCAAGTTAGCCCAGCAGTGGGCCAAGGCTCATGGCGATACGGTAAAGATCGTCAATCAGAGTAGCAACGCCAACGGCTTTCAGTTCTATGCGACGGCTGCACGGACGGGCAAGGGGCCCGACGTCGTTTTCGGGATTCCCCATGACAACTTAGGCACCTTCGCCGAAGAAGGTTTGGTGGCCCCCGTGCCTAAGGCAGACTTTAAGCCAGCGCTATATATCAAGCCTATCGATGCCGCCTTGCGGATCAAAGGCACGATTTATTCCCTACCCGATTACGCCCAGACCACAGCGCTCTATTACAATACCAAGATGATTAAGACTCCGCCCAAGACCTGGGCACAGTTCACCCAAGACGCGAACAAATATGGATTCATGTACTCACAGCACAATTTGTATTATAACTACGCCTTCATTGGGGGTATGGGCGGCTTCGTCTTTAAGACCCGAAACGGCATCGAAAATCCCAACGTGATTGGCCTAAACAACAGGGGAGCCGTTCGGGGATTCACGTTGATGCGCGAACTCGATTCGAAGTACCATTGGATGAACCCCAGCACCGATTATGCCGTGGCTACGGCAAAATTCGTGGCAGGCAAAATCGGCATGACGATTGATGGACCCTGGGAGATTCCGGCCTTGAAGACGGCCAAATTGCCGTTTAGCGTCGCTCCCATGCCGCTCTTGCCCAATGGTCGTCACATGACCCCGTTCTTAGGCGTGATTACTTCGTTTGTCAACTCGAGAAGTCCCAACAAGGCGGCGGACTTTAGCTTAGCCCAAGCCCTGGATACGCCTCAGGCGCAGTTGGCCTATTTCAAGCTTTCGCAACAAATTCCAGCCCAAACGAGCGTGGCCAAATCTCCCTTAGTGCAGAAGAACGCGGTGTTTAAGGCGTTCTCCGCGGAACTCAAATATTCCGTGCCTATGCCCAACATCCCTCAGATGCAGACCGTATGGACGGCGATGAGTGTGATAGCGGACATCATCAATGGTAAAGTCAGTCCCGCCGTGGGCGCGAACGACTTTGTTAAAGACATCAAGCAGGGCATAAAGGTGCTCAACGCGGGCTAGCCTGTCACGGCCCTTGCCAAGCGACGAGGACCCGGCCCGGGAGGGCGCTCGGGTCCTCGATTGCAGGTAGCGCGACGAATGTTTTGCTAAAAGGGAGCGTGAATTATGGCCGAGGTGGTGACGACCAAACCAACCGTAGGCAACCGCGTGGCGATGCGCGGCAAACGTGGCCAGAAGCTGGCCGCCTACGGATTCTTATCGCCTGCGATTATCAGTCTTGCGGTATTAAGTTTTTTGCCTGTGTTATATACCATATATATTGCCTTTACCAACTTTGATGCCACCCATTTCCTGTCCCATCAGTTCGTCGGTTTCCAAAACTTCATTGCCCTGTTTAATCCCTCGGATCCGCTGTTTTCCGTGTTCTGGCCGACGATGGAATGGACCTTTATCTTTGCCATCGTGGCCACGATGGCAAACTACTTTGTCGGGTTGCTATTGGCCGTGATTTTGAGCAATCCCCACATGCACGAGTCGGCAGTTTACCGATCGCTCCTAATCATTCCCTGGGCGGTGCCCGGATTAATCAGTTTGTTGGCCTGGCAGGGGTTGCTCAACCAGAACTATGGGCAGATCAATGGGTTACTGCATTTTTTCGGGATTGCCGCGGTAAACTGGCTCGGAGTGCCCTTTTGGGCTCGGGTGTCAGTGTTGATGGTGAATTTATGGGCAGGGTTTCCCTTTATGATGACGGTAACCTTGGGGGCGCTGCAGGCCATTCCTCCAGAATTGCCGCAAGCTGCCGCCATCGATGGAGCCTCCAAAGTGCAACAATTTCGCTACATTACCATGCCTCAGGTCTGGAAGTTGTCTTTACCCTTGGTTATTCCCTCGTTTGCGGGCAACTTTAACAACTTCAATGCCGTCTATCTCTTGACTGGAGGAGGACCGCCACGGCCTACTAACGAGTTCGTTGGGTACACGGACATTTTGGCCTCGGCAGCCTATAAGATGACCTTGACCTTTAACTTGTACGATTGGGCGGCGGCTATTTCTGTGATCCTCTTCATCATCGTGGGCTGTCTAAGCTACATTAACATGCGCTATACGAAAGCCTTTGAGGAGAGTGATTTAACATGATGGCCAAGCATGAAGCTGGGCCCTCGATTGCTCTAAAAAAACCGCGGCGTGGTGACATTCCGCGCCATGAGCTGGTCTTTCTCTGGATATCGCGGGTGTTCATTTGGTTTGTCATCGCCTTAACGCTCGTCCCTATCTGGTTTGTCATTGAGGCGGCGTTTAATCCCACCAATGCATACTTTAGTCTGACCCTGTTTCCTACTCACCCTTCTTGGGCCAATTTTCATTATTTGTTTGCCCAGACCCAGTTTATGCTTTGGGTGAAGAACAGCGTCGTCATTGCCGGCATCGTCTCGGTCGGCCAAGTGGTGGTGACTTCCCTGGCAGCCTTCTCGTTTTCCCGGTTACATTTTTGGGGTCGGAAGTACGGTCTTATGGTCTTAATCATCGTGCAGATGTTCCCTAACTTTTTGGCCATTGCGGCCATCTATACGGTGATGGCCAAGCTAAACCTGATCAACGACATCTGGGCCTACATTCTCATCCTAATGGGCGGCAGCGCATTTAACATCTGGCTTTTAAAGCGCTACTTTGACTCCATTCCCCGGGAATTGGATGAGGCCGCCTATGTCGATGGAGCCAATGTGTGGCAGCGCTTCACGCGGGTGATCTTGCCGCTTTCGATTCCCATGCTGGTGGTCATCTTCATTTTTACCCTGATGGGAGCCTTTAGTGAATACATTTTGGCTGGAACCATTTTGCAGACTCCTGATCACTATACCTTGGCACTAGGCATGTATGGCATGATAAGCGGGCAGTTTGCTAAAAATTGGGGAGATTTCGCTGCCGCAGCCTTGCTTTCGGCGGTGCCCCTGGCGGTGACCTTCGGGTTGTTGCAACGCTTCATTGCGTCGGGATTAATGGGTGGGGTCAAGGGATGAGAGGACGGACGGGGAGTTAAGCATGTCCACCATTAAAGATGTGGCGAAGATGGCCCAGGTTTCGACAACGACGGTGTCGCGTTACCTGAACGAGTTTCCCAATATCCGCCCCGAGACCCGCGAGCGTATCGCGAGCGCAATTAGTGTACTGAACTACCGGGCCAACGTGGCTGCTCGGGGCTTGGTCACCAAAAGCACGCGCACGATTGGGGTCGTGGCCTCGACGGATGTCGACGATTTTTTCGACAATCCCTTTTTCATGCACGTCTTAAAAGGGATCTCTAGAGCAGCGGTTCAGCGCCGTTATGACGTCTTGTTGTCGACGGTCACGGGCAAGGAAGGGGAACTCTTGAGCAACTGGATCCACGGCCACCGTGTGGACGGCATCGTTTTGATGAAAAGCCGGGTAGATGATCCGACTCTAAAAATGTTTGCTTGCGAGCGATTTCCTGCCGTATTGCTAGGCCGGCCTCATGGGAATGAACAGGTGGACTATGTGGATAACGACAATGTGGAGGCCGCCTTGCGCGCGACCCAGTATTTGATCGAACTAGGCCATCTCGACATCGCCTTTATTGGAGGATCGCGAGAGATGGTGGTTACCGAGGATCGCTTGAAAGGATATCGCGAAGCGCTGCGCCAAGCCGCCGAGCCTGTGCACGAGGAGTATGTTAAAGTGGGCCAGTATGCTAAGCAAACTGGGTATGATTTGTGCTCTCAACTCCTTCGGCTGAGACGTCCGCCTACCGCGATTGTCGCTTCGGACGATATCATCGCCACGGGCGCTTTGCAGGCGGCGCACCAATTAGGGTGTAAAGTCCCGCAAGACCTGTCCATCATCGGCTTTAACGATATACCCGCAAGCGAGTTCACCATTCCTCCCCTGTCAACGGTCCGCGTCCATATGGAACGCTTGGGCGATGGGGTTGCCCAATTGCTTTTCGATCGGGTGCAAGATCCTCAGCAGCCGGCTAGACACCTTATCATCAAAACCGAAATCGTGGTTCGAAACTCTACCACGATAGTGCCTAGGCGTTCCTAGAAGCCATCCGCTCGAGGCCGAGGGCATGAAGCGATCGCTCCCCCACTATAACTTCAAAAGGACGTGAATCGTATCGAACCGAAACATCAAGCGTGGATGCCCGATGCCTACGCCGTAAGTCCGGACACCCTGCGAATACGCTTGTCGGTGCCTCGAGGACAGGCGGGAACCGTGTGGATCCATTATGGAGACCGCTACGCGCGCCAAAGGCCGCTGGCCATGATGATGAGCCATCAAGGGATGACGGCGAGCTTTGATGTCTTTCAAGCAGACATTAGCGTCGCGACCGGGCGATTTCAATATCTCTTTGAAATCCAGCTCTTTACCGGGGAGACCATGGTGTATGGTGAAGATGGGGTGGGTCGTAGTTTGAGTACCGATCGGCCTTTTCAATTTGCTGCTATTTTGCACCGAGATCTTTATTCAGTGCCCAGTTGGAGCACTACGGCCGTTTGTTACGAAATCTTTCCGGATCGATTTTTACGATATCCGACCGACCTCAAGCCCCCTTCCCCGTCGCCTCTCGCAGCCTGGGACTCCACTCCCACGTCGTCGTCCTTTTTTGGCGGGACCTTAGCGGGCATCATTCAAAAACTGCCCTACCTGGCCGAATTGGGCATCTCGCTCATTTATCTTACACCGATTTTTGCCTCACGGTCGAATCACCGTTATGACACGGACGACTATTACCGCATCGATCCGATGCTTGGCACGCCAGAGGACCTAAAAAAATTGGTAAGGGAAGCTCACCAACGGGGCATACGGGTCATGCTTGATGCCGTCTTCAACCATAGCAGCAGTCGCTTCTTTGCCTTTCAAGACGTGGTGGCCAAAGGGAAGCGTTCTCCCTACTGGGACTGGTACTTCATTAAAGGCAGCGAGGTGAGCACCAAGCCCTTGAATTACCAGACCTTTGCCAATGGCATAGCTAATATGCCTAAGCTCAATTTTGCCAACCCTGCCGTGGAGGCGTATTTCTTAGAAGTGGCAAGGCATTGGATCCGCGAAGCGGGCATCGATGGCTGGCGTCTGGATGTGGCCAATGAGGTCGACCACCGGTTTTGGCGAACGTTTCGGGAGGCCATCAAGCAAGAGTTTCCGGAATGTCTGATCGTGGGCGAAGTGTGGCACGATCCCTTGCCCTGGGTCCAAGGAGACCAATTTGACGGCGTGATGAACTACCGCCTTCGCAATATCGTAGACGACTTTTTCGTTCAGAAAAAGATTTCGGTTACTGAACTGGCCAGCCGTTTGGACGACCTTCGCTTTAGCCTGCCGTCGCCAGCACTCAGCGCCGGTTTGAACCTGGTCGGCAGTCACGATACGGAACGGGTGTTGACCTGGCTGCACGAGGACGAGGAGGCCTATCTCGCTACCTTAGTCTTGCTCTTTAGCTGGCAGGGGATTCCGATGATCTATTATGGGGATGAGATTGGCATGCTCGGGGGGACAGATCCGCTCTGTCGTGGAGGGATGCAGTGGGACCGCAACCCAGGAAAATCGCCGATATTTCGGGCGATCCAGGCGTTGATTGGACTCCGCGCGCAGTATGGTGCCTTGCGTGGTGAAAAACTGACTATCGACCATGCGCTGGCCAGCCAACATATTCTGCAATACCGAAGACAGGATCAGGACGGCTCTGAGCTGGTGATTACGATAAATCTTTCGCCTTCCCCGATAAGTCTGCCAGCGTCGCGGAGCACACTGTTTTCCACTGCGGCTTCCGGGTTCCGCGAAAAGCTGCCACCCCGTCATGCCGAGATTTGGATCGCGCAGTAGCGCGAGCTTGGACTGGCAACGAGGGCCTCAAAGTTCAGTTCGTGGATAGTGCGGGGCTGCTCCAGATGGGGTTTAAAGCCTTCCAGCCTTAGGAATTGACCCGTATCTGGAATAGTCGAACCCCGCGACGGTGCAGCTAGTGGTCCACAATACCCAACCGAAGTGGGCTCTCTGCGTATGACATCAAGGGACGCGGGACCATGAATATGGGTGGCCATACGGTCTGGCCACCGTCCTTACCCGTGATGATGGCATAACGGGATACGTATGCGGCATACCAGCAGAAGAAACCTCCCTGTTCCGGCACGATCAGGGAGGGACATGGGTAGCACGACCATTGAAGGGCCGGAGACGGGAGCCATTCTGGGTGGCAGAGTGGCTTTTACTTACGTGATCCGTCGTAAGCGGCGAATCCGGACAGCACCGGCACCAGCAACCGCCATAGGCGCGTGGGCTCACCCCCTCGATGCGAGGCTTGATGGGGGACCTGTGGCTATGGATTCAGGTTACGGTGCGGAGGCGAGCACATCCTTATCCGTCTCTTCCAGTAAGCAGGCCACTTGGTGCCGGGATCCCACTGACCGGACGGGAATGTCGCCCGTGCGACAATCGTCCATGGTATACGGACATCGGGGAGCAAAAGGACAACCCTGGCGTTCCACACTTAGGTCAGGCGCCGCCTCCGAGGCTTGAGGCAGATCCCCTTCCCGGCCTGGGACGGCAGCCAGGAGAAGCCTGGTATAGGGGTGGCGGGGATTTTTGACAATATCTCGAGACGTGCCTACTTCCATCACCTGGCCGCCATAAAGCACCATGATACGGTCGGACAAGTAGCGCGCCGAGGCCAGGTCGTGGGTAATGTAGAGCAGGGAGATCTTCAAGCTCTCTCTTAGGTTTCGCAAGATCTTGAGAATATCCGCGCGGATGGATACGTCTAACATGGATACGGGTTCATCAGCCACGATGAACCGAGGATTGGCCGCCAAGCTTCGGGCAATGACGACGCGTTGTCGCTGGCCGCCTGAGAGCTCATGCGGATATTTGTGGCGCAGTTCCTCGGCAGGGGACAGGCCTACCTGCTCGAGCAACTCGCGGACGCGAAGGTTGAGCTTGGCGGAGGGCACCCGCTGATAGACGCGAAGGGGCAACACCAGATGCTCTTGGATGGTGGCCGTGGGGTTCAGCGCGGCAAAGGGATCTTGAAAAATCATTTGAACTTCTGAGTGCAGGGTACGAACCG
>JAJZZI010000085.1 GCA_021797635.1 Bacillota bacterium
GCGGCCTTCACGACCGCCACCCGTGACCGAAGGAAATCCCCATGGGGCTTGACCCCACCCGTATTCGCGGTAAAGCTCACCTCTTGGCTATCGCCTAAGAAGGGGAATGCGCGGGTATTATGTTCAAGACGCCGAGTTCGACCCAATGCCCAAGTTATATCGAACATGGCAAGGGTCTGAAATCAAACAGACCCTTGAGCACACGGTCCAGCTCTATCTCAAGGAGCAACTCACGCCCCAAACGCCCATTCCTCCTCCCCACCCGCTTTAAACGGCTTGTGCGCCGTCACCTCTCTCAAACGAAACCCATGGATTCTGAGCGAGGGGTATCCCTCCGTCGAGAATTTGTATTGGATAGCCGCCTAAGGGCCCGACTACTCTGTGCCGCGAATTTTATGGGCGGAGGGGCCTCTCGTCCACGGATCCAGCATTCGTCATGCGACGCAAACCAGAGTGCATAACGAGCGAAAGTAAGGCTTAAGACCCGTGCGCCTTGCCCAGTTCGATGTCTACGTTGATCGGACGCATCGTGACTCCCCTAGCTAGCCTCAATCGTCGTTCCAGCAAGGAATGTCCGTAAGCGCACCTAAAATGGGGCGAGGAGGTATGGATCGCGTGTCCCCGCGATTTGGTCAGCCAAGCCAAAAGGGACTTCGTCCGTCCTCGGCGGAATTCGTAGCCGTTAGGTCCTACGGTGGTCAGCCCGCCAGATCCATGTGCTGTTCTTGGTCGTCCACACGATGCCTTCGCCGAGCGTCCAGAGCAATCGGAAAGGTCCTCCGTAATGCCAATGCACTACGTTTTCGGGGGCATTCCAGGCAATCCAGAATTGGTGCGTCTTCCGATCCACGCGAACGAGGAAGCTTAGCCCCAACGAGAGCGACTCGTCGGCGGGCAACTTCCACGTAACTCGATTCTTTCCTGATGCGGCCTCGAGGGTTACAGTGGCCGCGGGCGGCGCGATCCATGGCTTGGTCGGTATGGGACTGTATACCCATGTGGGACCTAGGGTTCCCCAGAGAATCGCTCCGAGAGTTTGTCCCGCGGCTGGGGCCGCAGGGGTTTTAAGCGGAACGAAGGAATGGCGTTCCCAATTGTAGAGGCCATAGCGTCCGTTCCAGTCACCCAAGACCTTATTCGCATATCCGAGGATGCTGATGAGACCCCGAGGGAGCCGAACGGGGTGGTGTCTGGGCTCGGATTCCAACCATAGTTTAGCCGGATAGCCAAACGCCTGATAGGCGGGGGATCCAAAAGTCTGTGAAGGCTCCGTCGGATAGCGAGCGCCTATCAACGCCAGCAGATGATGCCAGCCAGTGGCGAGGTTCCACCACTCAACCCAGAGCGGCATCCACTCTGCCCCCTGCCAGTAGATTTGGAGCGTGGTCCCATCCACCCATGCCCCAATACCTGAATCGATCATCATGGGGGGCCACGATTTCATTACGACCCTGGGCCGCTGAGCGGCCCACGGCCATAGCCATAGGGTGTCGCCAGGGGTTTGGGAAAAGACGAGCCCGAGTTTGGTCACCGCGACCGACGCCAAATGGGTAATGGCTGGCATGCGAACCGCCGCGAGTTGGTGCACAGAGCGCAGTCTCGGTCTCCGGATGACCCTGGGCAAGGGCTTCACTTGGTATGGAGGGCGAAACGCCTGATAGGTCTCCCACGCGAGCGCCATCGTCCGCCGTGCACGCCCCGACATTTCTGTCACCCGTACGTAGGTTAAGCCATTGATCCAGGACTCGACCCGAAACACCGAGAACTGCCCGCTTTGCTTCATTGCGGCGACCGGCTTGCGGGATTGTAGGATGACATCATGATTTGTCACGACATCGCCCGGTTTGACAACCTTGCGATCGATGCCATGGCCGTATTCGGTGACGGACACGGTCGTGTGCGGCGGACTCTTGACGATAAGATTCTGGTAGCCGGCGCCTTCACCGGAGACCGTTAACGAAAAATGGAGCCACCGAAGGCGATAGGCCATGGTGGGATGGGATTTCGACGCTGTGTCTAAGTTAAGGTAGGTTGTACGCGTTGAGGTTTTGTTCCAAGGCGTGGCAGGCCGCCTGGCGTGCCTCAGCCTCGAACCGAATGGTGCCATAGCCAATTCCCACGGCACCTGCCGCAGGACAATCAGCTTATACGCCACGGGTCCTGACGAAATGGGTTCGTGTTGAAAGAGATAACTGATGGCATTCGGTCGCGGGGCCGTACGAGCAATCGAAGGCTGGCTCCATACGGCGCTCAGACAGGCGGCCGACAGTCCGATGGCGCCCAGCGTGCGATAGATTGGAAACATTCGAAGACCGCCCCCTGTTAGGTCGCCTATATCAACTCAACGTCAACCACCATGAATTGGTTACAGACTTGCTTTGGGCACGAGCGATCATTTCTAACTGGCACAACCTAGGCCGTGGCTCTCACGTGAGCGGCGCTGGACCAACCTTATGAACTCTCCCCCGCCTGGCTAGGCCGAGGCGGGGGAGAGTTCATGAGAAAGAAAGCCATCGATGGCTTCAATTTTACCGACGCGCTCGCGTGCACAGCCTACGGCCCATCAGACATTTCTGGTGCGGTTATCGCGCCGAGAAATTCTGGACGGCACCTCGGGGAGGCGGTGTCAGTTGTGCCCGTGGTGGGCCGGTGAGCCTTACGCAACAACCATGCTGCGCGGTCGGCTTATTTTCTACCGCCACGATCGCTTCGACACCGCTCCTGAGCGTGGGGTTGGCGCCAGAAATCACGCCAGACCCATCCAAGCCCATTGAGGGATACCGCGAAGATCCCTGAATTGCCCTCAAAAGTCTCCGTAGTCAGCGCGGCATCGGAAAGATATTCCTTGCAAGGGGTCACGGTTCGATCAAGGCCACCGGCAGGACCATTTGGCCTACGGAGCCCAGGTTTCAAAGGGGGGCTCCGCTTCGATAACCCGAGTAATGCGGTTTTTCGGATCGACGTAGACCAAATGGGGTCGTGCCAAGTCTAGTTCTTCCTCGGCGTAGTATCCATATGCCATGATGATCACCGGATCACCAGGAGCAAAGTGTCGCGCAGCACTGCCATTTAAGCATACGGTATCGGTGTTCTGAAGATCGATAATGACGTAGGTGAGCCAATGCGTGCCGTTATTGACGTTGGTAATGTGCACCAGCTCATGGGCGACAAGATCGGCTGCTCTGGCCAGAGGGTAGCCTAAGCTTAGACTTCCCGTGTAATTAAGGTTGGCTTCGGTGACGGTGGCGCGATGAATCTTAGACTTTAGCAGTTGGCGTTGCATGTGGTTGCCTCCCAACCTGGGGTTTGTGATCTCAAGATATGAAAACGGTTCCTAAAGGGGACCCAGGGCCAAGCAGATTCCCATGGAGCTTGTCATGATCGCGTCCTTTTCCCCGTACAAGTAGGGGAGGACTCACAAGGGAGGCCGCTGAGACATGCAGCGCTTTGGACTCACGCGAGATTTAACTTGGCTGACTCTATCGATGGGTCTTTGGGGATTAGGGTTTGGACTTTATGGGTTCTTATGGCCGCTTTACGTGGAACATTTGGGTGGAAGCGCGGTCGTGGTGGGATTTCTGTCCACCTTGTCGGGCGTGGCCACCGCCTTGGTGGTTTTCCCAGGGGGCTACTTGGCCGACCGCGTGGAACGCAAGACCATTCTAATTTGGGGTTGGTGCGCGGCCATCCCCGTGCCCTTCATGTTTGCTTTAGCTCCGAATTGGCATTGGCTCATACCAGGAGTGCTACTTTACTTTGGATCGGCGTTTTCGACCCCGGCGCTCCAAGCGATCGTACTCGACGAGGCGTCGCCCAGTAAACTATCTACTGCCTACAATGTGGTCATGAACGTCTTCGGAATGGGGATGGTTATCGGGCCGACGGTAGGGGGGCTGGTGGTCACCCACTATTCGTACCACGTGGTTTTTATGATGAGCGGATTATTCTATTTGGCCTCAACCGCGTGCCTACTACCGGTGAAACGTCACAGGCCGACGCCGTCTACGGCGGTTAAGCCGCGTTGGAGGCCCAGAACCCGTCCAAGATTTTTCCGATGGGTGGTCTTTTCTGCTACGCTAGCCGTCATCCAAGGCATTACCTGGCCCTTTGTCGTTCCCTACCTAAAAGAATCAGGGCATCTACCGGTCGAGACCATTGGCATGCTCAGTTCAGCGGGGATCTTGGTGGCGACTTTGAGTGCCCCCCTATGGGGGCGCCTCGGCGACCGCGTAGGGCTGCCGCGAACCCTCGGCTACGGGCTAGGCATGGTCACCATGGGATGGATATTTTTACTCTGGAATCCGACTTCGCTTGGCCTGGTTCTCTCGTCCGGCATTTTGCGCGGCGGGGGCGAAGGGGTAAGAGGATTGCCTGGGGTGGCGGTGGGCAGAACCGTACGCAAGGACGAAGCGGGGACCGCGTATGGCGTCTATAACTTGGTTACCGAGATGGCTGGCGCTCTTGCCCCCCTTCCTGGCGGATTTCTCTACAGTCAATGGCCTTCCATGCCCATGGCCATCACCGCCTTTCTAACTGCCATCTTGGCCTGGTGGCTCATCTATGACGGCTCGGGCCGCCCTCCTCCCGATACGATCAAAGAGATGCCCGTTCGTGTGTTGTAACTGCGATGTATCCAAAGGCTGGTGTATGATGAGATTTAGCAGGTAAAGCGGCGGCCATTTTCGCACCGCGGGGCCGATGATGAGTTGAAGAGGGTGGGTCATGTTCAAAAAGCTCTTGCTGGTGTTTTTATTAGTGCCTATCGCCGAAGTCGCGGCGTTGCTGATCTTGGCCACTCTTCTCGGATGGGGCTGGACGTTAGTGCTTACCGTCTTGTCCTCCCTCACGGGGTTTTTTCTTGCTCGCTATTCCGGGCGCCAGTGGTGGCGCACCGTGCGCGCGGAATGGGCGCAAGAGGGAATGCCCATGCAACGGATCGGCGAAGGAGCCGTTTTGCTGGTATCCATGGCCTTCATGATTACGCCAGGACCCTTGACCGGCATCATCGGCTTCATCTTTCTAATTCCCAAAGTCCGAGTGGCTGTGGCCCGCTTCGCCTTTCAATGGATTTCCTCCTCGTTCATGGATCGCTTTTTGCTTTAGATGGCGCTCAGCCGAATGGACAGGGCCACGCCGGCTGCGCGTAACATTCCGCTGACGGGACACCTCGATTCCACCGCGTGTTTCAATGATTCGGCCTGGCTTTGGGGAAAGTGTTCGAGCTCGATGTCCGCCGCGACTTCAGAGAAATAGGGAGAGACCCCAGATACCCCCATAAACCCTCGGGGATCGAATTGTCCGGTAGTGTGAACGTGAATTTCGCCTAGGGTCCATTGGTGTTCTTGGGCCACCATGCGAGCGACGATGATTAGGCATCCCGCCCAAGCGCCCAGGACCGCCTCGAGCGGATTCGGTCCTTGGTCCTGCCCTCCCATGGCAGGCGGCTCATCGATGTCGAACTGCAGCCCGGAGGCGGTGCGATGGGTCGACTGCATGGATTTAATGGAACTTGAGGACACTTCTAGCTGCATAGAATTCACCCCTTCATCAAAGTACCTCTACTATAGCCGAAAATCCTAAATACTTGAATGCACTTTTCATGTTTATCGAACCGGTCGGATTTTATCAGTCGCCGACGGTCCATGTCAAAAGTGGAGGGGAAAAAGAGGAGCCTGCTATAGGCCGTCGAAGGACAGTATCAAAGCAAATTAGATTAGGGGGCACAAGGAATGCTTAATAAGTCGCTTGCGTTCTTCGATGGAGGACAAGCCGTGGAACTGCCGACGCCCATTTTTATGCGGCCTAAGGCCAAGCGGCGCGGCAGGCGGGCGGGTTCCGATGCCTATTTTCCCAACGGGGATCGGGTGCCGTCGCGCGATGAAATCATCCGTTTCATCGTCAACCACGTGCTCTATCAAATTGATGACACGCTAGAGGGACCGATTTTCTGCAAACACGTGATTAAATGCAACCGAGAGCGTAACCGGGACAGCATGTATCATATCGTGATGGGTGCACACCAATGGTCTGGAGTTTGGGAAGTCGTTGGCAACCGCCGCATGTTTGACGTCCGTGCGCTCTATTTGCCAACGGACAATGTCTGGGTACCCCAGGTGGTTTTGTCTCCCGGAAACTATATCGGAGTCGACAACTTCAACGGATTTGAAATGGGCCCTCAGCAACTGCGCCGAGAAATGATTCAGCGGGGATTTGTGACGGCAGATGAGTATGACCACTTTGCCAATCCCAGTGCCGTCGTGAGGCACCAAGCCATTACCCGGGCCACCCGCGGGATTTGGATGTAGCCATGAAAATCGATGTCACCGCACTTGGCGGGATCATATTTGGGGCGATCTGTCTCATTAGCGGGTTTGTTTTGGAAGGTGGCAAGGCGGGGGCCCTCCTAGAAGGCACGGCGGCGCTCATTGTCATCGGGGGGACCATTGGAGCCACCGCGATTTCGTTTTCGCTCGATGAGTTGAAGAAAGTGCCGCAGTTGGTCCGCATGGGCATGACGCGGAGCACCTTCGAGCCGATCGAGTTGATTGAAAAACTGGTCCGTTACACGGATATCTCAAGAAAGCAGCAGCCCTTGGCCCTGGAACCGGAAATCGAGCACACCGATGATCCGTTCCTATCCAAGGGGTTGCAACTCATCGTGGACAACACGGACCCAGCCTTGCTGCGCCAGATGCTCGAGGCGGACATTTATGCGCGCTTGAGTCAGCAAAAAATGGGAGCGAGTATTTTTGATGCCGCCGGGGGCTATGCGCCTACCTTTGGCATTATGGGTACGGTGATGGGCTTAGTGCACGTGCTGGGACAACTGAGCGGAAACGCCACCGCCTTAGCATCGTCGATTGGGTTGGCCTTCATTGCCACGTTATATGGGGTGTCTACGGCCAATCTGTTGTGGCTGCCGATGGCTTCGAACTTGAAAAACAAGGCCAAGCATGACTTGCTGATGCGGCAAATGGCTTTGGAAGGCATCTTGTCCATCCAATTGGGCATGCCTCCCACACTGCTTCGCGACAAGCTGTTAAGTTTCATTCGACCGTCGTCTGCCCCAGGTTCGGGAAAGCCCGAGGGGATTTCGGCCACGGCTGCGCGCGAGCCTAGCATCGAGGTGTCGTGATGTGGGAGGAGGAAGAGGCCGCAGGAGAGGCGGGCATGCTTCGTTGGCTTATCACCTATGCAGACCTGATCACCTTGCTGTTAGCATTTTTTATCATTTTGTATGCGATAAGCCGTACCGAGCAAATCAAGTTTTCTCAATTGAGCGCGGCCTTAGCTCAGAAATTTGATTCTAACAGCATTGTCGGGCAATCGCCCGGCCCTTCCATCGTGACGGGCCAGTCTGGAACCCATACGCTGGCGCTCTCGAATGTGACGGAACAAAAGTCCTTGAGCCACTTGGAGGAGGCCTTGAAGCGAGCCATTGCCCAGGCCGGTTTGGCCAAGAAGGTCACGGTAGCCACGAATTTACGGGGCGTGGAAGTGAGCATTAATGCGGCCCTTTTATTTGCGCCCGGTTCTGCTCTGGTCAATCCATCGGCCGTTGCCTTGCTGATGAAATTGGGGACGGCCCTGAAGGCGGTGCCCAATGACATTGAGGTCTCGGGGTATACGGATTCCACCCCGATTCACTCCAAACTGTTTCCTAGCAACTGGCAACTTTCGGCCATGCGCGCGGCCAATGTGGTGTATATCCTAGCCAAGGTGCCAGGAATTGATGCCGCCCGGATGTCCATCGCCGGGTTCAGCCGCTATCATCCGGTGGCGTCCAATGCTACTTCGACGGGGCGCAGGCTTAACCGTCGGGTCAATATCTTGGTCTTGAGACACACCGTAGCGGTCGTCGCCATCGGTAATGGGCCTTAAGCGCCATGATCTCAGCGCCAAGGAAGCCCCCGGGCTAAGATGTCTCATGTTCAGATCCAAAGCGATTTTAGAAAGAGGGATGATTTTAGGTGAATGTGACCAACGCCTTGGTGATTAGCGACCTAAACTTAAGTCAAAAGCGCACCAATCTCATCGCGAACAATCTCGCCAACTACGAGACTCCCGGCTTCAAAGCATCCCGTCTTTCCTTTGAAGGCGCCCTTGCCAGTGCGATGAACCGTGGCCCCAGTGCGGTGCTGGCCGTCCAAGGAACCATTGTCAAGAGTCAAACGAGCCTTCGCGCCGATGGCAACAATGTCTCCCTCACGGGTCAGATGACTGCCCTGGCGCGAGCGCAGCTGTCCTATCAAATGGCCGTCTCGGCCTATAACCACCATGTCACCCAAATGAAAATTGTTACGGAAGGGAAGGCCCTGTAATGTTTGATGCGATGAAAATTAGCGCCAGTGGACTCAGCGCAGAAACCGTGCGCATTGATGTGGTGGCCAATAACTTAGCCAACCAAGATACGGCGGCGACGCCGGGCGGTGCTCCCTACCAAAGTGAGTTTGTGCAGTTGCTTTCCTTGCCAGCCAACCGCCAGGGCGTGGGCCAAGGGGTCGAGGTTGGAGCGATAGGCAGTCAGCCTACTCCGGCGATCGTCGTCCACAATCCCACCAGCCCCTATGCCAACAACAAGGGCAACGTGCTCTATGCCAATGTCAGCGTCGCCACGCAAATGGTCGATCTCATTCAGGCAGAAAGCGCGTACCAAGCCAACGCCAATGCTTTTACGGCGGAGGGCGGAACCTATGTCAAAACCTTTAGTTTGGGGGCGTGACCATGATTTCAGCTATCGGTGGCTTGCCGCACATGCCCACACTGCTTCCGGTCGGGCAGGCCGCACCGTCATCCACCCCGACCTTTGGCCATTTAGTGAGTTTGGCGGTCAATCACTTGAGCCAGACCCAGGCTAGTGCTCAGGGAGCCATCCAGCAAGCGATGCTGGGCCATGGTTCGGCAACGGCCGCCATGGTAGCCATGACCGAGGCGCAGATGACGTTGGATGTGGCCACGTCGGTCACCACCAATGTGCAGAACGCCTATCAGACGATCATGAATATGCCCTTAGGCTAAGGTCGCTCGAAACGAAAGGTAAAAGACCATGAACGAATCTTTGAACCGGCTTCAGACCAGAGTGCAGACTTGGTGGCAGTCCACCGATCCCACCCGACGCCTTCGCCTGGGCGCCATGATCATGATGGGCTTAGTGGTTCTT
>JAJZZI010000223.1 GCA_021797635.1 Bacillota bacterium
TATCTACAACGCCAAAAAGGGTTGCAGACGTATATGGCCGATGTCGAGGGAGCGCGGGCTGAAGGCGTGCAGCAGGGGGAATATAACAAAGCGGTGGCGATCGCGCGACATTTGGTGAGCATGGGGCTAGGAGTTGACGATATTTGTGCAGCGACAGGCCTGACACCGGAGATGTTGGCGCAATTGGCAGCCGAACAGCCGCAAGAGGATTGAAGCGTGGAACCGCACCTAATGTGGGTTCGGTAGATGCGCTTTTTAACGCTAGGGACGGAAGAGGAGTTGGCGTGTTTGGCCTAAGGGGATCCCGTACTGCGTAAGGCGGTGACGACATGGAGCCCAAGCCGTGCCGGCGATTCGTCAGTACCGGGTGGAAGTCGAGGCCTAGGGGTTCATGGATATAGATGCGGAGGATAATCGAAAGAAGGCTATGTATGACGTTTGAGGGGTTTCAATTCGCTTCGAGGCCATACTCCAAGGTCAAAGTGGGGATTGGAATGGTGGTCATCGTGAGTACGTGGTTCGTCCTGACTTTCGTTCACTTCCTTCCATCGCAGAGAGACTTCGCTTGGGGGCTTTGGTGTGCCGTGACAGCCACGGCGATTTGGCGGCATGGGGGACCCCAGACGCTTCATCGCGGGCAAGGGAGTGTTTATGCAAAACAAGTGATCTGGGACGGCATGGAAGGAGAGGCGGGCGGAACACTCCTTCGCCGATGGGATGTGCCGTCATTAGTCGTTTGGGGTCCTCGTGTTTTTTGGATCATCCTTATGGGGATCTCACTTGCGCTTGCGGCATCGGGGCAGGATCCTACAGTGGTCAAAGACCCGGGCTTGGCGGCGCTGGGGTTGATGTTGCTCTGGCAAGCCTGGTTAACGCCGCTTTACCGCACGATATTGACCGTGCACATGGGATCGGGACGAAAAAAGATCTATGTCGACCGTTTTGGCAAGGCCAATACTTGAGGCGGCCGGCAGGACTAGATATCCTTTCGACCGACCACCATGGCGCCGAGGTCAACTTCCGCTCCGCAACCGAATGGGGATACGCCGTCTATTCCTGTGGCGATAATGGCCTCTAAGCGCCCCTGCCGCCCGACTTGACTTGCCAGATGTGCGATGATGCTTTGGGCATCGCTGTCCAGCCTCAAATATAGTTGATCGACCATCCAGTATTTGGGATTTGGCACTAGACTCATGGCCAACTGAACCCGGCGCTGTTCCCCACCGGAAAGGCGCGCCAGGCTACACTTTCGTTTGGCGGTCAAACCCCACCGATCTAGCTCGCGAGCGATCACCTGTTGGGGTTGCTGGACTTGCCAAAGCAGGGCGACGGCATCCAGCAAGGCCTCCACACTGAGGTGTCGCTCGTGAAACAGCGTGCTCGGTACGTAGGTGCGTTGCCGACGAAATTGTTGGAGCGCTCTCCCCATTAAAGGCCGTCCGAGCCAGTTTATCCGTCCTCCTGCGGGAGGCTCAAGGCCCGCCAAGACTTCAAGCAGTCGGGTGCGTAGCCTTTGGCTAGATCCCCGAAATAGCGTAATGCCGTTTACGATGGTGACCTCCGGGGCAAGCATCCAGCGTTCGCCGTCTAATTCAAACTCCAGTCGGTCAAGCGCCCACAAAATCTCGTTCATCGCGACCCCCACGGCAGGTTAGGGCGACGAATGGCCCAGCCCAGCCCGAAGAGGCAGAGCGCACCTGTGGCAGGGACGAGAAGATGGGGGGAATGCATAAGTAAAATAAGCCCAGTCACGCGGTGGTTCGCCCAAGCCCATAGGCTCCAAGCGGCGTTTGTAGCGACCAGAACCGCCATTAACGATTGGGCCCACCGTTTGGAGGTGAGTCCCTCGATGGCGAGAGCGATGCCGAGGCTAAATAAAAACGGAAAAAGCCAGGTCAGGGCCAGGCCGGTACTGAACCTCCCGAACAAGGCGAGGAAAGCGAGGACACCCAAGGCGTCGAGTCCACTCATCATCACCATCAACCATAGGCGCGGAGTGGCAAGTGACACTGGAGCCGAGCGAATCATGGTATTGAGCGCGCTTTTTCCCCAATTGGAGGTAGGCCAGGCAGTGATGGCATATGCCATCAGAGGAGACAATAGGGAGAAGAGATCGACGGGGGCGGGAGGTCTCAGGTGAAGGGCTGCGATGATGATTAGCGATAACACACTCGCGAATAGTCCCAAGCCGGAACCGGCCAATACGGAGGCGGGCTGTATTCGGATGGCCAAGCCGGCAAGCCGAAGACCAGTCCAGAGGCTAGGCAAGATGATGTCATCAGGCCAGGTAGCCATCATCAGCCGAGTGCGGATGCGGCGACTCGATTCCTCGGGCAACCGCTCCGTCGAAGCCGCGTCCAAAATGCTTTCCAGCCGCCTTTTTTCTTCCGGATTCAGTCCCAAATTCGTTAAATCATTTCGCTTTCGTAAATTCACGGCCTGCCTCCTTCTAACAGTTCAGCCAGTTGGCGGTACCCGCGGCCGAGGCGACTTTTCACCGTGCCTTGGGGAATCTTTAGCGTTTTTGCGATTTCGGTAATGCTCAGGTCGGCAAAATAATGAAGGGCTATGGCCGTTCGAAGTTTTTCCGATAAAAGCGCCATCGCGGTATCGAGGAGGTCTCGCTCTTCCACCAGGGTGATAAAGGCTGCCTCTTTAGTGTTTTCTGGCTCTACCAGACTTTCGCGATGCCGGGTTTCCAGACGGCGGCGGCGGCTGACATCATATGCAAGGTGCAGGGCAATTCGATACACGTAGGCCTTGGCATGGCGCACGGTCCTTTTCTTGGGCGCTTCCAGAAGCCGTAAAAAGGTGTCTTGCACCAGGTCTTCGGCCAACGCGGCGTCTGTCGTCTGACGCCTAAGAAACCGGTAGAGGGGCTGCTGGTAACGGTCAAAAATTAGGCTCAGGGCATCGGTGTCGCCCTCGGCCGCGCGGCTCAACAAGGTTTCGTCGGAGAGCCCTTGGAGACCATGGGTAGCGGGGCGCATCGGTGGCAGTCCCTTCGTCTTTGCAAGCGGTATTGGAGGCTTATCCTCTGTCAGTTTCCAGTTTACAAACTTCATGGATGGGACTCAACTCCCGAGGAAAGCTTCGAGTGCGTCCACCACTGACCCAGGGTTCTTTCGCTGGGCCAATGGGTGGCCAGCACCTGCACGAATTCGTGCCAAAAGCTGGTGCGTGCCTTGCCGGAGAGGGTAGCCAGGTGGGCGGCCAAACTACCGGGAGGGGGACTTAGCGCCGGGGTGTCCATGACGATTCCGCTAATGCGATACCAGGTTTGCAGGGTGCCCATCACGGTCAGTGCGGGTAATTGATAGCGAGGGGCGGCGAGGCCGCCCAAGTTCATCTGCAGCCAGCGTGGCGAGATGCTGGCCCATACTGCCTGAACGGCTAAGGGACTGATGAACTCGCTAAAGTAATTCGGTTGATTGACCATGCCGCTAAACAATCCTAAAAGCCCACTCCCGGCCATTCCCGGCGGTTGTTTAGCCGCCGCAAGGGGGTTGGGATTACCGGCGATCGGGGCAAAGGTCGGGGTTTGGACCCATAGTAGGGCAACCAGAGGCGCCCGATGGAGATCGCCAGTTAACCTCGCTAAGCGCTTCAGTTGGCTAATCGTGTCGGGCCAATAGCTGTGGTCTAGCCGATGGACGGCGTGGCGCCCTCCATCGGGATCAGAGACTTTGCTGGCGTTGAGCCAGGCCGATTTGGTGCTAGGACCGGACCAGATGGTCAGGGCACCCAGTCGAGACGCAGTGAGATTGCCCGTTACCAGCGAAAGGCCTGTGCTGGCCCGCCACACCGTGTGATTAGGGCGAATGACGCCTACATTGCTGACCGTAGTCAGGCCCTGGGGGGCAAGCACGCGCAGGCCAAAGTGCTCCACCGGGGGGTGAAGAGGGTGGTGCGCTTCGGTGGTCGAGAGGGGATACCAAGCACCTGCCTGCAGTAAGGCACCGCTGGCGGATACAAAGGAGCCGACGAAGAGAGGCTGGTTGCCTTCCATGGACCGGACCGTGGTTTGGGGATTGCCGCGATAGGTTAGCTGGATCGCACGTGCCTGGCCGGCGAATCGAATCCAACCCCGAGTTCGTGACCAGGCGAGCGCATGAGTCCCGGACCGTAGAGTGATCACCTTTAGACGGGGATTCAACCAAACGGCGGAAATTTTTCCTGCTTTGGGCCAAAGCTCTGCTGTTCCCACCAGGTCGGTTCCATCCAGGATACCGTAAGAGCTTCCTGGCGAAAGCCGGTCGACACGGGAACGGAAGCCAAGCCTGGAAAGGGATTATACGCTTTAGGGGGCGTCACTTTAGTGGTGAGCAAGAGAATTAGCCCGGCGGCAACAATTCCTGAGGCTCCTCCGATGGCAAGGGTCCAACCTGCTCTCGTCCATTGTTTCAGCATTGTCAAGGATAGAGCTCCGATGGCCAAGGATCCCATCAAGCCCAAGGTGATCCAAAAAATGGGCTGGTACGGTCCGAATCCCCATACGTCGTTTCCGCGATTGACGAAGTAGCCCATCGGATGACGGCGAGAAAAGACCAGATCGAGGATCCAGGAACATCGCCACTAAGCTTCATGGTACTGAATACGACGGCGATCAAAGGTATCCCCAGGGCTACGATCCCGCCCCAGACGGAACCCAACCATGCACCCGCCGCGCGTCCCCAAGAAAAAAGAGCGCAAACACGGACGCTAGCATGCACCCCGCATCCAGCCATTCTCGGGCGACCAAGGAAAGGGATCCTTGATGCCAACTGGGCATCAAGACACCCCAGCCTAGCAAAGTGAGACTGGATCCGACCACAGAGAGAGCTATGATGATGCTAAGATGCCGGAGCAAGGTATTGGTGGGATGCGTGGGCCAGGATCGTTTGAGTGCGCCCGAAGCGTCCGGCTGGTCCTCTTCTCCTGCCCGAAGGCCCACGAAGCTCCAGGTGAGTGGGGCCACAGGGATTACCGTGTACCATGCGGCAAAGGTAAGCAAAGGGGGATTTCCCATATAGCGGCTGGTAGCCCAAGCTCCGGCGAGCGGTACAAGCCAAGACACCCCCACAAGCCAAAAGACATAGCGTCGCCGAACTAAAAATCGAAGGAGTCTTAGTGCTTCTGCGGTCCATGGATTCATACGTCGTCTCCTCGTTGGCGATGCCGGTGGTAAATTAGCGACCCCAGCGTCCACAAGATCAAGGCTAGGATGAGGGTTTCCGCCCGATTGGTCCAGGCGGCACTGGAACGATACTTGGTGGCCACGTCTAAGACGAGGCCTGGGTAGGGAACCGTGACCGATACCAGCAGATGTTTGGCAACGAATGATACGAATGCCCAAAATGCGGCGATCATCAAACCTGCCATCGGGTGGCGAAACATTTCTGAGAACGCGTAGCTCACTCCGGTCAAAAACAGCATGCTTGGCGCCAGAACACCAACCAGGTGCCACGGTTTTAGGGGTAGACCGGCCCACCACGGAACCATACCGGCTAAGAAAATCCAGATCAGACCGGGACCCACGCAGTATTGGGCCAGCCTGGTGCTGTACCGCCAGGATTTCGTGGGCCAGGCGGCCGTGATCGCCCGGCGGTGGCGTAGCAGATCACGCTGGCCAGCGGCGATAGCGATTAGGGGTATTAAGGGAACCAAGAGATCGGCGGCCTGAGAAAACTGTTGAGCTTGGGCGAGTCCCCATCCCCTCTGGGTTAATAGCAGGGAAGGGATTACTGCACTTTTCTGCCAGGGTCCCTGCCAGAGTATCCAGGACATCCCCGAAAGCGCCAGTGTGCTCGCTGCCAGAATCCAAAGACGCAGCGGGCCTGTCGCAAGCATGGCATATTTCATTTGGCCAAGACCTCCGCAGTTAGGGCTAAGTAGCCATCCTCAAGGGTGGGCGCCACTTGTCGCACGATGCATCCCGAAAGATCGGGGGGAGAGGCAGCGAGGACGCGAAGATGAATGTGGCCGCCTTCCGATCGAATGCGGGCTGCAACCCCATGACGATAGGAGCCGCGCGTGGTCCATCGTGAGGACAAGGAGGTCCACATGGACTCTGCAATGATGGCTTCATAGGTCAGTCCATTGGCAGTTTCAGCAATGGCTTGAGGAGTGGCCATGGCCCGCATACGTCCATCTGCCATCACGATGATGGTGTCCGCCAGGTCTTCCAGATCGCTCACGATATGGGTTGAAATGATCACGGTGGCCGTTCTCGCACGCAAGCTAAGCAGGGTTTTTAGCTGGGTTCGCTCTTTCGGATCGAGTCCTGCCGTGGGCTCGTCTAAGATGAGCAGTTCAGGAATCCCGATGAGCCCCTGGGCGAGAGCAATGCGTTGGCGCATTCCCCCAGAATACTGGCCTAAGCGTACCCCTCCGGCCTCGCTAAGCCCCACTTCCTCTAACAGGTCATCGGCGACCCGTCGGACCTCGCTAGAGGGGCGAATCCCTTTCATCATAGCGGCATAGCGCAAGAACTCGCGCCCAGTCGCCTCGTCATCCAAGCCGAAAATCTGCGGAAGATAGCCGAGGTGGCGGCGAATGATATGTGCCTGGCCGGGCCATTTCCAGTCATCGTAGCGGACCTGCCCGCGTGTGGGAGGCATTACCGTGGCCAAGATCTTCAACAACGTGGATTTTCCCGCTCCATTTTGCCCCAACAGTCCGACGACTCCCTGCTTTATCTCGAACGATATGTCCTCGAGGGATCCATGCCTTCCAAATCGCTTGCTCAAATGCTCTGCGTTGACCTGCATGCTTTTAGCCTCCAAGGGATGACCTTTTATACGTATGACGTCTCAATCGTCCCATCGGTTCCCTGGCCTGGTGGTAAGATGGGACGTTCGGGGATGGGTTGGCTCTCGGCAAAGTGAGTCGCGGTTCACGAGATGGGCGACGACGAGTCACTCTGAAAGACCACCATGATTTTCACTTGGTCTTAGGCTTGTCGGCTAACCAGTATGGATCTAAACGAGGATTTGGTCGCGTGAGTTAGAATTACGAACCTTCCAATCCGCCCGTTTAGTTTCCGCTACAATATCGGTAGATTTTGCAAGTCAGGCCGATGGCGGTCCGGAGTCGAGCTGGACTAGGGAAAAGGCCGATAGAGGAAGCGATGCGGACCAGAGAGAGGATGGAATGACCGTGGACGGCAATCAACCGAGCCTAGGGGCTACGATGCGCGGTGTGGTGCTTCCTGGAGGAGACCGCACGGAAACGCGAATGTTTCCCGTACCCAAGCCCGCCACTGGACAGGTGTTAGTGAAGGTGAAGGCGTCGGGCATTTGTGGCAGCGACTTGAAATTCATTTACCATCAGCATACGGGCACCGGAGGGTCGAAGTACCAAGGGGTGATTGCGGGCCACGAGCCCGCCGGGGAGATTGTCGCGGTCGGCCCAGGGTGTGGGCACTGGAAGGTGGGCGATCGCGTCGTCGTGTATCACATCAGCGGATGCGGGCAGTGTTCGGAGTGTCGCAAGGGATTTTACATCGGCTGCACCGATGAGCGCCGAAAGGCCTATGGCTGGCAGCGCGATGGGGGCCATGCGGACTACCTGTTGGCCGAAGCCAGCACGCTGCTGGCCCTGCCCGAGTCTTTGACGTATATCGATGGTGCGATGGTGGCCTGCGGCGTGGCGACTGCCTATCAAGGCCTCAGCCGGGCCGAGGTGTCCGGTCGTGATCGCGTGTTGGTGGTCGGCCTGGGGCCCGTGGGTCTGGCAACGGCCATGTTGGCCAGTGCCTCGGGGGCTGAGGTCTATGGAATAGATACGGTAGCGGCCAGGGTCGCTTTGGCTCAAGAGCTTGGCGCTCGCCCTGGCATAGGCCCGAGCGCCACGGCTCTTTCTGATCTAAAGCGGTTGACGGATGGCGCTGGAGTGGAGGTGGCCATTGATTGCTCGGGTAGCGCAGCAGGTCGTTATTTCTGTCTCGACGCCGCCGCGACGTGGGGACGGGTGGTGTTTCTCGGCGAAGGCGGCACGGTGAGCTTTGAACCAAGCCCCATGCTGATTCGTAAACAATTGACGCTTTATGGGTCTTGGGTAGGCAGCGTCGAGAGCATGGCCAAAACCTTGGCTTTTTTAGACCGATTGCAGCTTCACCCTGAAGCGATGGTCACGCATCGATTCTCCTTAGGCGAGGTCGATGCCGCCTATCAAACGTTTGCCGCCGGCTCTACGGGCAAGGTGGTTCTCACCATGGATTAAGCTCTGCCCGAGCAACGCCTTATCGTGGATTGCCCCATTATTTGGGCAAGTGGGCTTTGGGATGGCAGAACGAGGAATGGAAGAGACGGGTGACACTCCTCTTCCCTGGCGGCCTTTGGCGATCGTGACCGATCCGTTCATCCAGGCCATGGGGGCGGGAGCGTTCATATTCCATCCGTTTGGAACGGCTCGGCTTTGGCACTGGCGCAAGGCGCAGGGATGGACGTCTCGGACGACGGGGTCGCGCTTGGGAGCGTCACGGGGCAAAAACCGGCGGAGGATGCCGGCACCACGTGTGCGATGCCCTCTTCGACGACCCCCAGGGGAATTTCGTTTAGCGTGACTTCAACTCCGTAGCGAAGGCGCGTTCCTGTCCCACCGCCGACGCAAAGGCGGTATGCGACGGTTATCTCGCCACCCGCGGGAATCTCCACATCATGCCAGGGTGGGTCAACCTTCCAGTCCCAGGGCACCGTTAAACGAATTTGTCCGTGTGCGTGGCAGGGTAGCGGATTCTTCACGAAAACTCGAACCTCAAACTCGCCGTGCGTCGAAACTTCGCTCTGATAGGGGATAAGCTCTACAGTCCGGCCTCCGGCGCCGAGGTTCCATTGGTCCAAGGGAAGCAGCGCACGGTGGATCTCGTCAAGTGCCGTGCCGTTTTGTTGCAAGCGGCCGACATACGCCGGGCCGGGCACAGCCGCGCCGTGCCCGGGAAGGATCAAATCAGGTTTTAAATGCCTCCAGCGCTCGGCCACCGCGACATAGTCGCCCAACTCAAAGTGATTGGCGTACACGAAGTTGTTGGGGAACTGGTCCCCAATAGCGAG
>JAJZZI010000037.1 GCA_021797635.1 Bacillota bacterium
GGGAAATTCTGGCGTCATTATATCATAACCTCCGAAGCAGGAGAAAGTTTTTGTGTGCACTTCGCTCCAATCAGATTTTCAACTCGACCCGTTGGTGTATCACGGGGTGGCTTGCATCAAAGGCACCCGGATTCTGGTATCGGTGGTGTTGGATGCCCTCAGCCAATCGCACCCGGTAGAATGGATTCTAACTCAATATCCGGTGCTCACCGCTGACGATGTGTATGCAGCCATCGCGTACGGCGCGTAGCTGGCGCGACCTCACACGACCGTGGCCGCCTCGCGTAGGGCACTAGATGCGGATGAACTCTCCCATCGCCTGGCTAGGCTGAGGAGGGGTGCTTGGGAACGAAAGATTGAGCCAAGACGCGAGGAAATGCGACCACGTTTTGGCCATCAGCGCCTACCCAACGCACCCTGCTTGCGGCGTCTACCCACCTCAATTTGCACGAATACCCATCTCATCGAGGCTTCCATGGAGCTTAGTATATTACGAAAATCTGGGGGCTGAACATGACAAAAGTTAGCCGACTCTAGCGGCCAAAGCGCCGAACGATAGCAGCTCGAGTGGCTTTCATTTGTTTGAGGATGTTCTCTTGGAGGAGCAGGTTGTGATGCCAGGTCACGACTTCTTGCCTCAACTCGGCATTCGATTGGGTAACCTGCTGTGGACCACGGGGACTCGATATCGCGTGATCAGAGTTGGAAAGATAATGCAGATTTTGTGCATCAAGCGTGTAGAGCGTGACGCTTTGGCGTGCCTGCTGGATGCCGTCCGCCATTTCTCAAGAGCGGCCGACCACCGAGCCAGATCGATCTTTACGATCTGCGATTGGCCTTGCACGTCAAGACTTTCCTGACGGATCTGATGAACGGTGGAGTGCAGCGCACCGAGCTGATGAAGATTTTTCGGCGAATGATTCGCTAGATGACGGATCACCTGGGAGGTCCCCAGCATCATCTCTTCCATCTGCTGTTCACCATTTAAACTAAATTGAACGGTTCGCGCAGCCTGGGTTGCCGTGGCCTGCATACGATGCAATTGCCCAAGCTCTTGAACTGCCATCGCTTTGACGTGCGACAACATGGATGCCTGTTGCTGGATCAATAATGTCTTCGCATGAGGAGCCACGGTGGCCGGATGGGCGTGGGCGAGGCCGGATAGCACGATGACCTCCACCATGACTCCCGTTAAAATGGCTTTTAGCCTTCCTTTGCTGTTCCATTGCATGAGGGTGATTTCCTTAGGGGCTAGCTGTTACGTTTGACGCGGCCACCGATTCCTAATTTTTATCAGCATTTTAGCATAAACGACACGATGTCTATAGGATCCCCGAAGGGATAAAGATACTAAGCCCTATATGATCGCCGAGGCAGACCATCGCGCAAGATGGGCATTCCGTTCGGCTCCGTCGGTTAGCGCCAATGGAGTTTGGCGTGGCTTTGGCTAAAATGACCGCCATCGGAGTACGGTGCATCGCGAGGGCGATGTACGCCATCTCTCCTCTGCGCGATGCTCGCTGCGCTCTCGTCCCGAAATCGCCCCAAAGGGGCGCTACTACGGCTTAGCGAAATCCGATATGGGCTCGCTCACGGACGATTCCCGATGGCGATACTCTAGGAAGCAATGCCTCCTGCTCCAAACACGACACCTCATCGCGGCAGCGCGCTACCTGCCAAATGCTTGACCTATCGATTGGCAAGAGGCTCCTCCGCCAACTCCAACCAAGCCGTCCCTATCCTGCTCCGTACGTTGGGAGATTGTTTCTCAAGAAATTGTGAGCCTGGCCACTAAACCACTGCAAAAGCCTTGCCGATCGGGAAACACGTCGTCAGCGAAGAGGGGCATGACGCCTCATCTCATCGCGAATGCCCCTCTTTGTCTTATCATCAGTCTCCCGCGCGACCTTATCTAGATATCTTGGGGATTTACTATCGTGGAGTTGGCGGAGACGTCGTCGACAAAGCCGACGGCGCCGTCGGGCAAAGGGTGAGGAAGGGCGATGGGGCAACCGTTTAAGGTTCGGGCGGTAGAGAACCCCTGATCGATGATCGCGCCCTACCTAACTGTAGCCTTTCGCCTCATCTCGAGATTTGCTCACCCAGTCTTCTAACGCTAAAGCGACCTTCTCCCCGCGATAGAATTCGGCCTGGTTCATGCCGCGCGTGACCAGTTGGCGGTGCATGAAGGCGTTGCTCAACATCTCTTTAAGGGCGTTGCCAAGACCATCTTCGCGTTCGCCATCCGCTAAAACCGCCGCCGTCCCCGCCGCCAAACGATGAGAGGCGGTATCCACGGCCACGACGGGAACACCGGCAGCATGACACCAGGGGATCCAATAGGGAAAGCTCTCTTGCCGTTCGGGCAATAGCGCGACGTCGGACCCCAGCAGCACGGCGGCCGTCTCTTCGTCCGTGAGTGGAGGCAGGAAAATTACGCGGTCGACGAGGCCCAAACGCGACACCACCGGCGCGAATTGCGCGCGCACGCTCATCCCGTCCAGCCATACCAGTTCGCCTCCGGAAGCCAAAACGCGTACCATGGCCGTCATCGTTTGCGTCAACCCCCGTCCATCGCTAAATGGACCCATCATGACGATGCGCGGACGTTGTTCCAAATGCAGCCGTTTAGTGACGTCAAACACCATTTGTCCGTCGCCGGGGGCATAAAATGCCTCGGGCACGGGAAAGGGCACGACTCCCACCCCCGGCGGTGGGGAGGGATAGAGCGCTGCAACCGCGACCGGCCTCTCATGAAACTTTTCCGCCGATGCGCCCGTGCCATTTAGCCAGATCCAGGCGTCGATGCGACGAGAAGCGGTCGGTGTGCCTAGGCCAATGGTCCATTCAGATTTCTTCTGCCACCACGGCCGTCCCGTGTTCAAAGAGATCGCCATCCCGGCTTGGCGCGCGGCAGCTAATAACCCCTGGCCGTAGCGCGTCACCTCGCCCCCTGCGGCTAAGAGACGCAGTTCGATCGCCATGTTAGAATTTAGCTCCGGCTAGGCCCGGTTTAGAAGGGCCCAGATCGGCGAACCACGCTCGCGAGCTATGGGTAGCGTCGCGAAAGAACAGCCAGCGGTCGATGAAGCTGCCGGTCACCACGGATGCGGCCCGAATTCCGGCTATGGTGATGGGAGCCTTCAGGACGTGGGCTAAGAGGGTCAGGCCAAGGGGAAGGACCACCACCCACCACAAGATTGCCGCCATGGCGAGATGGCGGGTCAAGGCGGGCAAGTCCGGGGCAATTTGAGTTTGGCTGCGGTAGGGCGGCTTGGTGGTTCCAGAATCCTGAAGACGATGGGGAGCGCGGGAAAGGCCCGTGGCCGTGGCCGCATTGACGCCTTGGCGGGCGTCGACAAAGAAACGAAACTGAAGGCCGCGAAAGCCAAGCCAAAGCGCCATCACCACCAAGCTGGCAATGGTAAGCGACGCGCTTTCCCCGATGAAGGGCAAGACCACCATAAAGCCTCCGAGGATTCCTGTGGTCATCATGGTCACCACCGTCAAGGGGGAATGCCAACTACGCATCGCCGGAATGCTCGCATACACCATGGCCGTCACCCACATGGCAAAAAGTCCAAGGGCTGCGGCCCATCCTGCCCACCAGCCGATGCCCACGGCCACGCCTGGCGCCCGCACCGTCCACCACAGCGTGGCCGCCAAAACGGCAATATAAAGGCCGGTGGTAATGGCCTCTCGGCTCAGCCAGGAGGTACGCCAGCCGCGGAGCATGTATCGACCGGCACTAAAATGGTGCATATGGGTAAATGAGGCTCCTCCTCCAATCAAAGCCAGAGCCAGGGCCACCCCATAGGCGATGGGGGAGACGGGCTTGCCTCGAATCACTTCGATCGAAAGAGCCACGGCCATCCCTCCACTTAATCCCTGGAGCACCGTAATTAAAAGAAGCGGCGCTGGCGCTTTCATCTAATATCCCTCACTCTCCATGTGGGCATCCACCGTTTCTGCTGAGATGATCGCCGGTGAGGGTCGCCGCGGTAGGTAGTGCACGGCCGGGCGGGCACCCAGTTCCGGCAAAAGGGTAAAGCCTTGGCGAGCATGAACCAGTTGAGCCACTTCCGAGGTTGGATCATCCAGGTCCCCAAAGGTCCGAGCGTGCGTGGGACAACTTTGCACACATGCCGGTTGCCGGTCCTCGGCAGCCAAGCTCTCATCCTCAATGCGATCGATGCACATGGTGCATTTCTTGACCACGCCCTCGGTTTCGTCGAACTCTCGCACCCCATAAGGGCATGCCCACATGCACAACTGGCAGCCGATACAACTATCATAGTCCACCAACACAACGCCGTTGTCCTCCCGCTTATACGAAGCCTTAGTCGGGCAGACGGGCACGCAGGGGGCGTCGTAGCAATGCATGCAAGCCTTGGGCAAATACATCACGGCAGTATTGGGATATTCCCCCGATTCCATCGTGACCACGCGATTCCACCACATGCCATCGGCTTCTTCGTAGGGATTGGCATCGGGCAGAGGGCCAAAGGCGCCTGAGGTGTTGTGCTCTTTACACGAAACTTGGCAGCTCTTGCAACCGACGCATTTGTTGAGGTCCGTAATGATGGTTAATTGCATCGCGCTCATCCTCTCTGTCGCGTGTTCGAAGGCCGCTTAATCGGGTTGGCGAGCGTCATATTTCAGCCACTTCGGCCGTTTCTCGCGATCATCTCGACGCTTTCGGGCTTGAACTTTAGGCCACACCTCGTGGAGTTCGGAGGGATAGATGCGGACTCGGGTGTCATACCATGACGCTTGGCCGGTAATCGGATCGTTATTGAAAATCGTGCCCAGTTCCGCCTCATCGCTGGGCAGCGTATCCGAAATGATGTGGTTGACTAAGACGGCCCGAGTCGCTTCTGGCGCCGTCGGATCCAGCCCCCAAGACCCCCCCTGTTTGGCCACCGCGTTCCAGGTCCAGACCGTAGACGGCTCGACCGCATCGGAGTAGCGGAGCACGCCCGTCATCTTGCCTAATCGCGACTCGATCCACACCCACATGCCGTCAGTCAGCCCCAAGGACTTCGCTGCCAGTGGATTCATGAAAATCGGGTTTTCGCTCAAAAGCTGCCTAAGCCAGGCGTTTTGCGACCCCCAAGAATGGTAGTGGGTCATCGGACGCTGGGTCAAAATCCGGAAAGGAAAGCGTTGACTGTCTTCAAGTTCGTCCTCAAACGGCGGATACCAACCCGGCAACGGGTCAAAATAGGTGGCCAACCTCTTTTTTAAGCCAGGAGCTTTGGGCTTTTTACCCGGCCATAGGCCTTGGCCGGCCAGGCGAAAGGTTTGCAGTACCTCCGAGTAGAATTCCAGGACAATCGGCGCCGGGCGGTCAAGAAACTTCTTTTGCAGAGCCCAATCGAGATAGGCCTGATTGTGCATGCGGTAGTATTGCTGGGATGGTTCAAGCCGGTGAAACCAAAACGCCTTTTCGCTTGCATAGGCCTCTAACTGACGGGGGTTTGGCTCTCCTACTAGACTGTCTTGACCCTCTTGGCCGCGAAATCCCGCCAAGAGACCCACGCCCGAACCCGGGGAGGTCTCAAAGAACTGGATAAAGTCGTGATAGTCGGCGTATTTGGCGACGCCCTCCTCCACAAATCCGGGGAGTTTTAAGCGATTGGCCAAATCAATGAGTACATCGGCGGTCGGCCGTACCCCCGGTGGCGGAGCCACCACCGGCTGACGAATGGAATCCGCCGGACCGTCCACTTCGGAAATGGGGCGGTCCAGCAAAGATGCCGCATCCCAGCGTTCCAAATAGGTGGTGTCAGGCAGGACGATATCGGCAAAGGCTACCGTTTCGGAGTCGTAGGCGTCCAAAACCACCACATGGGGAATGCGATATTCGCCCGTGTCATCGTCCTTGGCGGTCAGCATTTTGCGCGTGTCCATGGTATTCCAGGTCGAATTCCAGGCAATATTGGCCATATAGATCATCAGCGTGTCGATGGCGTACGGCGTCTTGTCATAAGCATTTCGGATCACGTTTTGGATGGTGCCGTGTGCCGCCAAGGGATATTTCCAGGAATAGGCTTCGTCGATGCGCAGGGCCTCATCGCCGTCGACCAGTAAATCGTCGGGACTGGTAGGATACCCCAACAGGGGTGCCTTAGCCGCCTGGCCGGGCTGATAGTCTTCACGGTTGGGACTGGGCTTGACGCGGGGTGGCACCGGTTTAGGATAGGGACTCTTGTAGCGAAATCCCCCGGGCACATCCACCGTGCCCAGCATCATCATCAGGTCAAACAGGGCGCGAATCGTCTGAAATCCGTTGCTGTGCGCCGCCAGCCCGCGCATGGCGTGAAACGCCACCGGTCGGCCCACGGTCTCAGCATGGACCCGGCCGTAGCCGTCCGTCCAGGGAATGGGCAGCACCACCGGGTGCTGCATAGCCACGGTACCCATTTCCAAGGCCAGGCGCACAATCGTCTTTCGAGAAATTCCCGTTAGTTCTTCGGCTTGGCGCGGCGTCATCTCCGCCAAGCGGCGTCTGAAGGCGGCGTAGGCGGGCTCTACGCTAAGCCCCTGCCATTGGTATTCTCCCGTAAGCACTCCCTGACCCTGGGACTCAGCCATGGGTCCGAGCGAGCCATCAGGCAGCGCCACCCACCAGCCCTCTTGATCATCTCCCGCTCTAAGACCATCGTCAGCATGACCGGGATGTCGAATGATTAAGGCGGGAGCATTGGTGTAAGCCCTGAGATACTCCTCATCGACCAGGCCCTCGCGATCTAGCACATGCATGAGGGCCATTAAGAAGGCCCCGTCGGTTCCCGGCCGGATGGGCACCCATTCGTCGGCCAAGGCGCCATAACCACTTTTTACGGGGTTCACGGCAATGAAGCGACCTCCGCGATCCTTCAAGGCCGAGATGGCTAATTTTAAGGGATTGGAGGGATGATCTTCGGCCACCCCAAACATCATAAACCAAGCCGCTTGCTCCAGATCCGGCCAGCCAAACTCCCAAAAACTGCCGCCCACAGAATACATGCCGGCGGCGGCCATGTTTACCGAACAAAAGCCGCCGTGCGCCGCCCAATTGGGCGTGCCAAACTGGCGCGCAAAATACCCGGTAAAGGTCTGCATCTGGTCCCTACCGGTGAAAATAGCCAATTTCGAGGGGTCCGTGTCCCGGATCTGACCCAGCCATTTTTCGACGGTGGACAAGGCCTCGTCCCAATCCACGGGGACCAAATCCCCCTGGCCACGTTCCGCGCCGGGGCGGCGCATAAGCGGGGTGGTCAGGCGGCCAGGACTATATTCGGTCATGATCCCGGCACCGCCCTTGGCACACCACACCCCCTTGTTCACGGGGCTTTCCTTGATGCCTTTGATAAAGCGGATCTTTTCGTTCTCAACGGTGACCTCGATACCACAACGGCAGGCACACATATAACAGGTGGTGTGCACGCTTCGGCTACTGGTTGACGCTTCTTGGTCGGTTGCCATGGCCGTTCCCCTTTACTGTCCCGTCTCAGCCGCGGCCAAAACCTGAGGCGAGACCAGGCTGGCGCGACTTTTCCGATATACTTAAAGTCATCCTTGGTGGTAGTCTAAACGCCAAGAAGGTCATGGGCTTTCACCGTTCTTGCAGGGGACGTTCAAAGATCTGAAGGAGCCTAAGCGGATCTCGTGTCAAGATGGTCTGGGAGGATATCGTTCGGACGTGCCAACAGCGGCACCAATGGGGGGCCAGGCGCAATAATTGAATCTTATCTAGGGGATGTCGCTTAGTGAACGAGCAAATTTGGACCACGTTCAAAACCGTCGCCGAACTGGGCGCTATTTCCCGGGCAGCTCGGCGGCTTAATCTCTCGACCTCCGCCGTCAGCCAGCAAGTCACGCAGTTGGAGCAATATTACCATTGCCCCCTTTTTTTGCGCACGGGACACGGCGTCACGCTCACGGAGGCGGGTGAGATGCTCTATCGTTATGTGCTGAGTTTGCTCAACACCGTGGCCGAGTCCAAGCGCCAGATTGAACACCTGCATCAAGGCACTTCCCTCACCGTTTCGGTGGGAGCCAGCTTTACCGTCGCCGAATATTTGCTGCCCGAAATTTTACCTCATTATGGTCAAGAGGCCTCGATAAGGCTTTCGCTGACCATGGCCAACTCCCAAGCCATCATGGACCAGGTCATTCATCAGGAAATTAGTGTCGGCTTGATCGAGGCCACGCTCACCCATCCGGCCGCTATCGTGCGGCCGTTTTGGAGCGACCGCCTGGCCGTGGTCGTGGGTCGATCGCATCCCTTTGGCCAGCGCAGCATCATCACCGTGGAAGAATTGGTAGCCGAGCCCATGATTCTTCGTGAGCCCGGATCGGGGACGCGCATGGTCTTGGAGACTAGCCTCAGTGCCGTTGGCCTCGGTCTAGAAAGTTTGAACATCTGTATGACGCTTGGCACCACCCAGGCGATTAAGGCGATGGTTTCCGCTGGCGTAGGCATCAGCGTCCTCTCGCCGTTGGTCATCTCGGCCGAAGAAAGTTCCCGATTTCACCTGCTCTCGGTGGAGGGCTTAGACTTCCAGCGAAATTTCTCCGTGGTCCATCCCGAAGAAATGTCATCGGCAGCCGAACATTTTGTCGAGACGATTGTGCGATGGCCATGGCAGGGGACACTCATGCGGGAAGATGCGCGTTAATCAAGACACAAAAGAGAAGGAGGCTGTGTGCCATGCATTCAAAAGGGGCTCTGACAGGACTCGTCCTCATGGGCGGGCGCTCGCTTCGCATGGGTAGGGATAAGGCTGAGATCCCCTGGCCCGAGGCGCCCCTATGGGAGCGGCAAGTTCGTGTGTTATCGGCCTTGTGTGACTCGGTGTGGCGTGCGGTGGCCTATGGCCACCGAGAGGAACCGGGAGTCCTAGTCGATAAGACCCCCTATCCCGGCCCCCTGCCCCCCCTCTTTGGCGGCC
>JAJZZI010000098.1 GCA_021797635.1 Bacillota bacterium
CACGTCTTCGCGCGAGGTGGACACCAGCACGTCGATCACCATCGCGAGCCAATCTCCCCCATGGACCTACCACCCCTCACTGCTTCCTCGCATGCTTTTCCTTTTCTAGGACAGCCTAATTTACACCATACAACTCATTTCCAGAAGAAAGTGGGTCAGGACATGGCGGAAATCATGCCAAACTATGCTAGGCTAAAGGCCGGAGACAAGAAAGGAGTGTATTCATGAGCGCACTGGAGACTTCTATCGATACCCTATACCAACGTCATCTAGCGCTCACCAAAAACTTGGATTGGGGTTATCACCGACTACTCCCCTGGGAGATAGGAAGGAATTTTTCCGATCACCCCTGGCAAGAGCACGAAGGCACGCTGAGCAAGGAAATGACCATCGCCGTCGAGACGGCCATGCTGACTGAGATCAATCTGCCATGGTTTACCAGCACGCTGATGGGTGCTTTTTCTTCCGCGCCCCGCTCCTTGCTGCGCTTTGTCCACACCTGGACGCGTGAAGAAGATCAACACGGACGCGTCCTAGACGTCTATCTCCTGCTAAGTCGGAACGGCAATCCCGACGATCGGGTGGCGACCCAAAAAACGGTGATTGAAGCGGGCTGGTTAAGCCAGTATGCTGACCCCTTCGCGCTCATGGTATATACCAGCTTGCAGGAATTGGCCACCCGGGTTTTTTATTTGAGCCTGGCGCGGGCGGTGGCCGACCAGGATCCCACCTTGGCCACGATTTTGCGTACAGTGGCCAAAGATGAGACCCTGCATTACACGTTCTACCGCGACGCCGTCCAGCTCTACTTGGAATCCGATCCGGGTCGGTTAGCCGTCGTATGCGCGGTGATTCCGAATTTCACGATGCCGGGACACGGGATGCCTGATTTCCCTCGTCGGATGAAAATTATCGCGGAACATGCCGGCTATGGCATCAGCCAGTACTATCAGCAAGTTCTGCAAGTGGTTTTAAATACGTGGGGCGTGTTAGAGTACACGTCTTCCAAAGCTACGTCAGCACCGCAGCAGCATTTAGCACGGTATTTACGAACTGTGCAAAAACTTGCTGAACGAAGTGAGCGAGAAGCTTAAAGAGGATCGTCCGCTGCCGTTAGGGCTGGAGTTGGATTTTCAAACCTTCCCCTCGGCGCACCATTGCGATGGCCTGTTCATATTGTCCCAGGGGCAAGGTGTGGGTCACCAGATCGCTGGAAATAGCTCCGCCTGTCGAAATCTCTACCGCCCGTGCATAACTTTGGTTGATGGCCATCGAGGAATAGATGGTGATTTCTCGATGGTAAATGGTGTAGAGTTCCACCTCAGCCGTGGCCCCTTTGGGCGCTACGCCAAACAAGAGGTAATTCCCCCCTTTTTGAACCCATCCCAATCCTTGCGCCATCACTTTCGTCGACCCGGTCGCATCGATAACCACATCAAATCCGCGAGGAAAGATGGCGCCTAAGGTGGCATCCATCTCGTCTGGGGAAAGGGCCCGCCAGGCGCCAAACTGTAGCGCCTGGCGCAGACGTTCGGGACTTTTGTCGACCACCACCACCCGAGACGCTCCATCTTGCAACAAGAGACGCATCAAAATGATGCCCATAGGCCCCATGCCAAAGAGCAGCACCGTCGACCCTGGCCTCATAGGCATGCGTTCCAGTGCCCATTCTGCACAAGCTAAGGGTTCAATCAGAGCCCCAAGCGCCCAGGAGAGATCATCGGACAAGCGATGCAAGTTAGCCACTGGCACGGCAACATACTCTGCAAACCCACCATTGACGGTATCGCCCAACGCATTCCAGGACTCGCAATGATTGCTTTGCCGAGAGCGGCAAAAGTAACAATGGCCGCACGTCAAGGTCGGATCCACGCCGACCCGACTGCCTATCCATTGCTTGGCCACACCGCTCCCCACACTGACGACCGTTCCTGCCATTTCATGCCCTGGGATAAGCGGATAGGATGAAAGATATTCCCCATCAAAAATCTTAAGATCGGTACCACAAATCCCAGCCCGCGCCACCTGTACAATCACTTGATCCGTGCCCGCATCCGGTGCCGGCACACGTTCCAAGGCTGCTCGCCGGGGCTCGTGCAGCACCATCGCCATCATATCCACACCCATCCTCCTCAACGATAACCTGCCTGGATTTGAGCCAAGCCCTGCTCAACTTCTGCGAGGTCAAAGATCTTTACAAGCTGACCACTAAACTCCCGTCCCTGCAAGCGCTTCGGGTCGCCTACCGAAACCTCCGGATTAGTTATCCAAAGGGCATGCATGCCCGAACCTAAGGCTCCGAGCACGTCATGGTCGAAACTATTGCCGATCATGACGGCCCTCTCGGCGCGGACTCCCAACCGCGACAGCACGCCCTCAAACACCACCTGATCTGGTTTTCCCGGACGAGTCCGGTCCAATTCCGAACGCGTAGCCACCACTACCGTAAAAAATCGCTCCACCTTTAGTCGATCAAGGAGGCGCCTTACCGCCGATTCATCACTCACCGCCGTGTTCGACAAAATCGCTTGCACATATCCCAGGGATTTTACGATAGTCAGCGCCTGCTTCGCTCCCGCTCTCAACTGCACCTCAGGGTAGGTATCCAGCGGTGAGCGATCTTGTCCTCCGCTCGGCTGACAAACTAACGTGCCTCCGAGGTCCCACACAATGGCTTGAATCATTGCTTCCCCCTCTGACCCAGAGTTCGACGTTGACCTGTCGTTTCCTGCTCCTTAGCCACGACGGCACTCATGGATAAGAGACGCGCTTCCAGACGCCCCTGCCTAATTCTTCGTCGACCCCGTCGCATTCGCTCTTGGCGCCCTCTAAGGCGGAAGACAGGGCCCTGGCCTGGCACTGGTTAAATTAGGCTATAATGGGTCTCGGGTCTAAGCTCTTGGTTGTCATCGGCCCTGAATGACCATGCGTTCCGAAGGAGGATAATCTGTGTCGGAGGATTCGCGCTTTCCTGATGTTCCGCAAGACGCACTGGCACGTCTTGACGTCACTTCCGAATCGTTTGTGTTCACGAGTGATCTGAGCGTCAATGAATTTGTTTTGGTGGAGCAAGCTGGCTTCGAACCGCTCGGGTTGGTTATGGGCTCTTCGATTTATCACATCGGTTATCAAGCGTCTAACTGGCGGAAAAACCAGGAGATGACGGTACTCTCCCAAGCTATGTATAATGCCCGCGAGCTCGCCATGACGCGGATGGAAGAAGAAGCGGATGCCCTCAAGGCGGATGGCATCGTCGGGGTGCGGCTGGAAGTCAAGCACGCTGAATGGGGAGAACATTTAGCCGAATTCGTGGCCGTAGGCACTGCCGTACGGGCAAAAGATGGAACCAGCCACCGCACGGAAAAAGGAAAGCCTTTCACGTCGGATCTTTCCGGGCAAGACTTTTGGATGTTAATCCAAACCGGCTACCGGCCCGTCAGTTTAGTCATGGGTTCGTGCGTCTACCACGTCGCGCACCAGGGAGTTGCTCAAACGCTAAGACAGATGGGCCAGAATACGGAACTGACGATCTTCACCCAAGCGCTCTATGACGCGCGCGAGCTGGCGATGGAACGGATGCAGACGGAAGCTGCCGATAGCAAGGCCAAAGGGGTGGTCGGCGTTCATCTCGAGGAAAACAGCCACCGCTGGGGAAGCCACGTCATCGAGTTTTTTGCCGTGGGAACTGCCGTCGTGCCTTTTCGCCAATCCTCACTATCCGCGCCACAACTTACCCTGCCGCTGAATGATTAGGGTGAGAGATTTTTCTTAGGGAGGGATTGCGATTGAACTGGTTTCGACGATCGAACGCGCCCAATCCGCCTCGGGTGAGCGAAGGCACGAAGGTGCCGGAGGGTGCCGTCTACCACGAGATCTCCCCTGAAGATCAAGAGGCAGACCGTGACGCTTTAGAACGCGGAGAACTCCCCAATCGGGTGCAGCAACGTCTGGCCGCCACCTCGACCGGGGATCGCCCCTGGTTGAGTACCTTGGAAATTCACGATCTGTTTTTGGCCGAAGGCCTTCAGATCGTTCCCCTCGGCCACGTCACCGGCAGCGCCTACTATCATGTGGCCACTGACGCCCGCGGCCGAGAGTTTTTGGACGGTGACAGTAACGCTTCCAATCTGATTCGAGGCTATTACCAAAGCCGTGATCTGGCGGTAGGCCGCCTGATTCAAGAGGCTCGGGGCGCTCAAGCGCATGCGGTAATCGATGCGCAGTTTAAGGTTGCGCGCCAGGAACGGGTTATCGAGGTCAGCGTGGTGGGTACGGCCATCCAGTGGCAGGGGGTCCGTGCAGGCGCTAAAATTCCCGTCAGCCCCCTATCTGGAGAAGAGTTCTTTAAACTTGCCCAAGTCGGCTGGATGCCCGTGGGTTTTGCGCTGGGCTACCATTGGCACGTCATGCCGGTGGGATATCGCACTCGCCAAATTTCCACCTCGTCATACGGCCAAAATCAAGAATTAACGGGAGTCAGTCAGCGCTTTAGCCTCACGCGCGAAGTCGCCACGCGGATGCTGCGCCGTGACGCTGCCGCGATGGGCGCTCACGGAGTTGCAGGCGTGCGTATCGATACGCATATTGAAGAAACGGAAATCATGTATACGGGAGGCTTTCCAGGGCAGTATCTGCGCATCGACAACACCAACTACTTGTATGAAGAGAATGGCGTGGTCGAAGTGCCTGCGTTCAATCTGGAGTTTTACGCCACGGGAGCCGCCATACGAAAACTGAGCAGCGGCCCTTTAAGTCCTGACGCCATTTCGCATGCCCTTAACGCCTCACCATGATGATGACCGGCAAGGGTTCTTCTTCGGGCTCCCTCACATCGGGGAGGGCCTCAGACGTGGTGCCAGGCCGACCGATTTAGTGGAACACACTACGGATACCGCGTTGTGCCGATACAATGTGCGATTCGACGAGCGTCACGGCACGACGTTTTTCCCCGTCGATGATGGCCAGCGCGATTTCCTCGTGATCGGACTCGTTGGCCAACGCCTTTTCTTGGGCACTTGAGAAGTATGCCCGCGCCGTCACGTAATGGGAGTGAAGCGATCGATATAGTCTCAACAATTCCGGGTTTTGCGCTAGGCCCACTAACGTCTCATGAAATTCAATGTCGACCTCGTTATAGCGAAGATACGCAAACGGTGCTTCGCTGGCGATGTGCCCAAGGCGCTTCGCCAATGCCTGCAGCTGATCCAAAGTCTCGGCCGTCGGCGGCTTCATATTACGGACCGCATACGACTCGATCATCAAGCGAGCCTCCAAGATATGGTTCATTTCCTCGATCGACAAGCTGCGGACAAAGGTGCCGCTTCGAGGTTTAATGACGATCAGACCTTCCAGCGCCAGGCGATTTAGCGCTTCTTTGACGGGTTGATTGCTCACTTCAAAACCACTGGCTAAGCCCTGCACGTCGAGACGCTCGCCTGCCCGCAACTCCCCGCTAAAGATGGCATCACGAAGACTTTGATAGACGTCTGCGGTAATGGCTACCCGCCTCAACGGACGTACATGCTGGGTCCCAGAGCCCATATCGACCACGTTTATCCCTGCTCCCATCGGCATAATAAGCGACTACGTTGTCTCGGTACGGCTTCCCCTTCATATTGACAAGATCCCGGTCCGATGTCGAGACGCCTTTTAGCGCGGTACGTAAGCCATCGCGACATCATCGGGATGTACTTCTACGTCTTCTAAAAACGACGAAGGCGCCACGACAACGAAGGCTTGGCCCACGCCGATTCCGTAACCACAGGCACCTTGATGGTTTGACTGCCGTAGGTAACCTGGAGCATGCCTACCTGGGTCCCCTTGGCCAGCGTCTGAGGTTTTGACAGCGTTCGCGTAGGCATCCAGCGGACCTGATAAGGAAGCCCCGGCCAGCCTAAAATTTTCACCGAACGGACCAGCGCCAGCCTGACGGGGGGACTCCATGCGGATTTTAATGCCCCAATGGTTTCGCCCCGGTGCCATAATGGATGCCAAGTCACGACCCGGCGCGTGGCGAGAATTAACCTTTGGCCCTCATCCAGCGCATGCTGCAGCTGATTGCCAGCCGCCGTGACCCCTAAAACCCCTCCGTAAATAAGATGCGGTTGACCGCCCAAGGTCGCCGTCGCTCCCCAGATAAACGACGCTCCCCCCACCACGGTCGATCCCGTCTTGACTCCGAAGATGCCGTCACGGCCCAAACGATTGTTGTAGTTATAGACCACCTTCCCCCCAGGCAGGGTCATCTGAGGCATGGAAGAAATGCTCTTCAGCACGGGAGAACGCATGGCTATTTCGGCCAGCTTCACCTGATCTTCTGCGGTACTCACCGTCCGTGCGCTTAAGCCCACTGGGCCGTGATAGTGGGTGTGAGTCAGGCCCAACTTAGCGGCCTCGCGGTTCATCTCTCGGGCAAATGCCGTCGAACTTCCTGATACCCACTTGGCTAATAGCGTAGCCACGTTATTGCCCGAAGGAATCAATAGCCCCTCTAGCAGTTTGCGCTCGGAGAGGCTCTCACCTGCCGTTACGGGCATGACCGACTGATACGTGGCAGCATCCGATTGATACAAGGCTTGGTCGGCAGCGGTCATCTTCAAATGCGGGCCCGACGCATATTCTCCCAAGGGATGCTTTTGGATGACCAAAAGCGCCGTCATCATTTTAGCTAAGCTACCGATAGGCTCGGGCGCCGACGGTCCCTGCTGTCCACCGCCTATCCATCCAAGTCCGGGGACTTCTTCCGCCACCTGGGTTCCGGAGGGCCAAGGCATGTGTAAGTGCCCAGCTATGGTCTTATCGCCAGCCACCGCCACCGATGTGGTGGCGGGAGGCACTGGCCGCTCCACCTGGGCCACCACGAGTCCCGCAACCACCACCGCGCCGATGCCAACTCCCGTCCAAAATCGCAAGAAACCACCCTCCTCATCAGACTTCGTTCGAAGTCCTCTTCATCTATAACATCTATCTTAGGCCAACGCCGTCGCCGGGCGAAAGGTTACCAGACGACTTAAAACGGTTTCAGCGGCGTCAAACCTCTATTTCCTATCGCGCCGGTCCAATCACCGTCTCCAGGGAGCCCAGCCCCGTCACCGCCACTTCCAACCGTTCTCCGGGCTCCAACCACCGCCGCTTGTCCTCAGGTTGCCCTAAAATGACCCCTTCGGGCGTGCCGGTAAAAATGACATCGCCGGGACTCAAGCTGATATATCGAGAAATATAGTGGATGAGAAAGGGCACGGAAAAGATCATCTCGCTGGTATTGGCACGCTGCACTTCAACCCCATTTCGCTTGCAGGAAATATCCAGCCCACCCGGATCTGAAATTTCTTCTTTCGTCACGAGATAGGGCCCCATGGGGGCGAATCCATCGGCCGTTTTGCCTAAAAGCCACTGGCTTTGACGGAACTGTAGGCCTCGATCGGACAAGTCGTTGCCATTCAAATAGCCAAAGACGTAATCGAGAGCTGCATCTTCCGAGACCTTGGAAGCGCTCTTGCCGATAACGACGACCAGTTCTGCTTCATAATCTAGTTGCGTGGCGTCACGGGGAGGGCTAACCACCGCGTTCGGACCCACCACCGCGTTTTGGTATTTATTGAACAGGACGGGCGTTTTGGGAACGTCCATTTGCGATTCAGCCACGTGGGGACGGTAATTTAACCCGACACAAATGACTTTGCCGGGTCGAGGCACGGGAGCCAAAAGGGTTAAATGACTGGCATCCGGCTCAACTCCCCGCTGGAGCACCCGGGTCTCTGCTTCCTTCAAGGTTTCCAAAAACCCCCGGGTCATGGCGAGGGCTGAGGTAAGGTCGCCCGGCTCCAGGTCAAGCCCCAGCGAACGCTTCAGTCCATGACCACTGTAATCACCGCGCTCCGTTCGTAAAAACCATTGGGGATGCCCACTGACCATCGAACTTACAAGTTTCATCGTCAATCTCCTCCATGTTGTCCAATTCATAGCAAAACGCGAGCCGCCTACGAACGACCATCGACGGCCGCAATTAACGCGTCCCAGTTCGGCAAATCCCAAGGGAATCGGCCTCGATGGCTCCACACTACCTCACCTAAAGAATCCACCGCCAAAGCCGCAGGCATTCGGCCCATCGTCCACCAGGCCACGGGTTGTCCTAGGCGTTCCAGCACCTCATGGGAAGGATCGGGAAGGCCGATAAATCCCAGATGGCGCTGAGAAAATGTCCGTTCAAACGAGTCCGCCGTGTCCGGACCGATTACCGCGACCGAAATCCCGACGGCACTGAAGTCTTGCTCACGCGCTTGGAGCTCCACGAGTTCCCTGCGACAGTACGGTCACCCCAATCCCCGCAGCATAACCAGGACGACCGGGGCCCTGGCCAAAAGATCTCGCAGCGTAACCGTTTGGCCATGATAATCTTTGGCCGTAAAGTCCGGAAGTTTCATAATATCGCCTCCCTGACAGCCTCTCCCTATTTTGTGCTTTAATATCGCGATGCGCAACGCCCCAGGAGGCTTCCGACCAGGCACTCCGCTTGGATGGCTCTTTCCCTGCCCTTTCAGGTTTAGAGACCTGTTACCCGCCCGGCGCGGCGAGCTTGACTGACCGCTGTATCAGGCGCTGACCCCGTAGGGGTCCATCGGGGGGATCCTGTTGCTCAATATACTTGAGTTTCGGTGCGCCAAGAAAGCTGACCGTTTCGAGCCGGTGAAATTCCGGTCTCCGTAAGGACTAGCCCTCCGCGGAGAATCGAGTTTTGGGTCCTGCATCGTGAGATTCGGGACTAAGCGTCAACAGAGCGACGACCAGGCCATAACCCCTCGGGGTGAGGTGATTGAGCTTCGTCAAAGTATAGTCCGAGGGCCGACCGGGTCGA
>JAJZZI010000140.1 GCA_021797635.1 Bacillota bacterium
CTCCTGCGGGAACGGCAACGCGAAGGCATTGCTTTAGCCAAACAACGGGGCGTCTATCGGGGCCGCAAGCGCGCCTTGACGGCCGCGCAAGTGCAGGTGCTCCGGCAGCGGGCGCAGGCCGGGGAAACGAAGACGGCCCTCGCCCAGGCCTTTGGAATTAGTCGCGAGACCGTCTATCAGTATTTACGGCACTCCGAGTCGGATACCTTCTGAGCGCCATGTCTTGTGGCTTATACGCCCCTGTTTATGCCTTATCGAACATTTGGTCGGATTCCTACCACGGGTCGTTATTTCATTGGTCTATCAAGTAACCCCATTCCAGGTAACGGCGTTCTCGTTATAGGGAATGCCAGGGTTGTCTACGAGGGGAGCATCGAAGATGGAAGCGGAATGGAATCGGACAGGACAGAGGACAAGTATGCGTCTAGCCCCCGGTATTCGCTTTGATCGATCAACCCATGGGATGTGGCATGGATCCGAATGGATCGGGTTACCCGATATTGAGTATCGTCTATTGGACTACTTGGTACAGCATTCGCAGACGCTGATTCCTTGGCCAACGCTTATCGCAGTCGCTTGGGAGAATCCTCGCAACCGAACGCCCGCGGACTTGTATCGATATATCCATCATCTACGGCATGTGATTGAACCGGATCCGGATCATCCGCAAGTATTGCGCAATGAGCGCGGGCTAGGCTATGTGCTGCTCACCTCGCGGTCGTCATGCTACTCCAAGGAGGATGGGCGTGTTGTTCAAATTCATCGGTAGGCGGAAAGTATTCCAGCAGTGGGGAGGACTCGTGCTGGGGAGTATGGCCTGTCTGGTATCGCCAAGGGTAGCGGCGTCGGCGGTGCCTCGGATACCCCTATCGCTACGGAACGTCCCTGCCGACGTACAAAGTACAACAGGATATCACCTCGCCCATTGAGATCCGGAGTACTCGTATGAACCCATGGGCTGGGGGAAAATCTCATGGCCTAGTGCTCAAGTGGGATGGGCTTGGATCACCAACAGTGCTGGAATATCCGGGATTGCTCATACGACCAACGGTGGGATCACGTGGCATTGGTGGAGAAATCGGGTATCCACGGCACATACCGTGTATTGGACCCAACTTCTGACCCAAGGCTCCGACCGCGTGTGGTTCTTGGGTGAAGCTGGATCCGGTTCTCCCTGGGTGTTCCTGCATACGACCAATAATGGGGCGACTTGGATGCGATGGCAATTGCAACCACCGCCAGGTGCTGATGCATACAGCAATGTAACGGCCGTGGTTCCGCATGCCAAATTCCAGGCCATGGGGGTATTCGAAGATCATCAATTCTGGTAGGTACGGGGGGATACGTGGGACACCGCCTGGCCGCATTCGACGCTTATTACTGCGGTGACAACGATGCCCAGTGTCGGAGAAGCAGTGGCATTTCAGACCCAGACCGGAGCCTTTCAACTCCGTTCGATTACGGGGGGACCCACCGGTCGGATTTCGGCTACGCCGGCGAGAGCACTCCCGGGTCGCCTCATTGGGATGGACTGGGTCAATGCCCACGATGGCTGGATTTGGTCGACGTCCCATGTTTGGAAGACTAGCAACGAGGGCCGAACCTGGCAGGCGCTAGGACGGCTTCCTGGATGGCCTCGAAATCCCGGCATGACCGTGTATATGACCTCTCAGGCGCAGGGATATGCGGCGGTCGGGCAAAACGGGCTGGGCAATGGGCCGTCGTGGGAGGCCACCAAACTGTTCCACACCGATACCGGGGGACGCACGTGGACGCGCGTAACGTTGCCCACGATTACTTATCCCCTCCCGAATGGGACCCCGTTGCGCTTAGGAGGATTCTACGTGGCCGGTGTGCGGGCCTACGATCACATTGTGGTATGGACCTATCGCGTTCGATGGCGGAGTGCCTCAACGGATTTGGTCAGACAACAGCGGCAAGACGTGGCATCGGGCCCAGCATAATCCGGCCGAATCCGCCATCCAAATAACCAAGTAAAATGGCCCCGCTGCTACGGAGCCATTCGCTGGTTCGTGATTACGTGGTACAGGTCAACGTACTGGTATCGATCCCAGCGGCATGAGCGCCTACAACAAGGACCTGACTGGGACACGTCTTGAATAGGGAGTGGAATTGGTTAATCCCGCCTTGATATCCTAGGGCTTCTGCGGACCCACACAGATTGGTGTCCGCGCCAATAGAATCCACGGTAACTCCGAAAAATCCACCAGATACCCCACAGTTTTGATACTCGGGCAGTTGACCGGTGCAATAGGCCTGAGGAAGGACGGATCCCACTAATGTCGTGCAAGACCATCCGTTATTTTCTGAATAGGCCATGTCACTCAACAACCCGCCATCGTAATTCGCGTTAAAGCTATTGACCATATCGATCGTAGCGGCCGGCGAGTCGTACCCCCCTTCCGCGTCGAAAAAGGGGGCCGTGATGCCAACATGCGCCAAGACGCCGTTTTGAATTTCGGCAGCCTGTTTGCCCGTGGTGCTACTCGCGTTCTGATTGTTGAATGAAAACGCCCAAAGGCCTCCCGGATAGGCTTTGAAGTATTTCTCGGCAATGGCGACGAGATAGGACACCACGGCATCGACGTTACCCATGCCCGTCGTGGGCGAAACAATATCGCTAATCTCCCCTACGTCGCAAATGGCGCCGACATATCCGTTGGCCTCGTCAAACGTGCCGATGGCCTCCGCATTGTCTTCCGTAAACGGGCCGTCGAGAAAGCCGCTATCTTCCAAATCGAAAAATTCCATCATCATCCCGCCCTTCGATATTGTCCGGGCTGTCCCGGCCTTTTTACCTTAGGGTTTCGGCCATTCCTGCACGCTTCCACTAATCTGCGAGGTTTCTTCAATGGATGCAAAAAGGCCACATACTGGCGGGCCATGGGGGACTGCAGGATCTCGATCTTGGACCATTCTTCCTCCACTGTGACCGTAGGACACGACAAATCCACAGCAAATCTGTGTAGATTCGCGATGACTGACAGTAATGTGCGTGACAGCGGGAGCGGTCCCCCACGCACATAAGGGCGCCCTCCTGCCCGTTAACGCCGTAAGGCGTCCGGTTGCTATCCGGCGAGGTTTGATAGGCTTTCTCGGGATCCTCCGTACGAAAGGATGATAAGGTACCTCCCCCTGCTATTCCTCAGATTCTGGGACGGGTCGTCCGGGATCGAGGCATGGGGGCTACCCACGGACTAAGGAGAGCAACTGACGTGGATCCATCTCGCACGGCCCGCTCAGTCCTTATCCGTCTCGATGGAAGACCCGATGCCAGAATGGAGTCCGTGTGGGCGTGGCCCACTGAGCTCGGAGTTGGGTGATCTCGGTGCGCAACGCGGTTAACTCCGATCGGAGCGCTTCATCCTGCGTGGTGAGCAGCGTTTCCACCTGGGTGCGGTGATCATCTAGCGCTTGAGTGACCCCTTGATCCATCCCCCTAATCAGCGTGTGGAGGGTGGTCAACCCCTCCCTCACTCCCTGTGCAAACTGACTAAGGCTAGCGAGGTCAAAGCTAAAGCCCCCCGGGGCACCCGAAAGCCCTTGCGCATTCCGACTCCGGAGAAAATGGAGCAGTTATTACGCGCTATCCAAGCGACGCGAGCGTTTATCGTGTGGGCCTCGGGTGTGGTGACGGGCACGCGCCTAGGGGAAACATTAGGCCTGACGTGGGATGCGATTGATTAGGACCGCCAAGCCGTCAGTGGGCAAGGTGCTCGCGCTTGAATTAAAGTGCTAAAAACCGATCGGGGCACTCGAACGATTGCCCTGGGAGGTCGGTTGATCAGGGAGCATCAAGCCGCACAAGCCGCCTGGAGAACAGCGGCGGGCAAGGACTGGAAGACCGCCTACCACGGCAAGTGGTTGAGCAGCCGGAATGTCCACCGGGTCTAAAACAGGCGTTGGGGCGGGTCGGTCTGCCGCCAGCGATTCGTATCCATGATCTGAGGCATGGCTACCCAATGGTTGGCCGCTGGCATTAGCGTCAACGTGGTTAGTGAGCCAATACGAGCATCGCGTTTACGGTGCAAACGTATGGACATGTCTTGTCGCACCAGCTAGCCGGGGCCGCCACGACCACGGAAGATCAAGTGCTGGGGACGGTGTTGGACAGATCCGACGTGGAGGTGGGCACGGACTCGAAATGGGCCGCATTGGGGCCGCACGAACTTTAAAAATCCTCATAATGCGTTCCTGTGTTTCGTCACGGGGATTCGCGAGAAACGGTGTGGTTATGCCGTCTTATCCAACATTCCAAGACGATTCACGACCATAAGAAGCGCGCACTGCCAGATTTTTATCAGCAGGTTATCGGTTCAAGTCCGATCGCCAGCTTCATTCGAACCCTGCATCCCACAAGGGAGACGGCGTTTTCCATGGGCCAAGATTTCAGGGTTGCGCCAGGTTTCCCGCAATCCTGCCGCAATCGGGCCGTCAGCCCCTCCGTGGGAGCCCGTTGGGCTTCAGCCCGCGCATGGAGTATACCTGCTGAGTAAAGGCCTCTTGCCGATGGCCCACCCGATCAGACAAGACCCACAGATCGAGACCCGTTTCCGCCAGCAAACGGGCATGGGTATGGCGCAGGGAATGAAAAGGGAATCCGGGGCGCGTCGACCGGGTCCGCGCCCCAACGACCAGAGTGTTTCCGCGTCTATGCCCTGGGGCCAGAGCGCAGTCCGAAAAAGGCCCTGACACCACGAACAAGGGGCTTGGTCAGACCTGTGACAACACCGGTGAATCACACGCCCCGTTAAACTGAACGCGTCGAGCCGAGGTGGACGACAGGTCGTGCATCGGGGAGCTTTTCCTCCTTCATTCACTGTAGCTAATGCTACCCCTGAATGTTAATTGGCCCTGGACCCTGGTCCGACCGCGGTAAGTACCGGTACATCGGAACGTTCGGGGCGGCAAACATGAAACTATTGATCAGGAGAGGGGTCAGACCGATGACAACATGGGTGGACCAAAACTCTCAGAGCGTCCATGTTTTACGATCCAGCGTATCTACAAGGGGTAACCCCGCACCGCCTTCGTAAGGACCGCAGTGACGGGATAGCGCTCGCCTGCCCCTCTTTTAACTAACATCCATGGGAGTAGGGCGAAGCATCCGGTGCGCGAGGGCCCATCGAACGGGGGGGATTAAAAAGCCCATAGGAAAAGGGGAGAGGTGAGGGAGGAGTTGCGCGAGGGATGTCGAAGGCTGGCACGAGGTGAACGGATGGCCAATGGACCGAAGGAATCGCACGCGATGGATCCCGAAACTCCCGAGTGGCCGTTGGAAGGACCGTGTGCCGTATTCGGATCCGGCGACTGCAAGAGAATCCCCATAGTCATGCCGCGTCGACCCCAACCGTGGCGCAATAGCCGAACGGTCAATCATGTCCATACCATGCAAATGGCAGTGGATGGGGACGTGGTAGCGAAAAATCCTGCTTCCAAAGCTAAAGCCCCCCGGGGCACCCGAAGCTCCGGCGCATTCCGAGTCTCGAAGAAATGGCGCAGTTATTACGGGCCAATCAAGAGTCTCGATGGGTTATTGTGTGGATCTGGTGTGTGGAGCTTCCACCACAAATAAGCAACGAAGGGGAGATGGTCCGTTTTAACCCGAGGGTCGGCCTAACGGGCGTTGCTGCGGAAGTGGTTACCCAATATAATCGTGCTAAGGTGAACTCATGACGAATGGAATCATTCTATGACGGAATACGGGCCCAGCGATGAGGCCATTTTGCAACGGCTCGATCACCAGCCGGACTTGCTGGAGGTCCTTTATCGTCGTTGGGCGAGACGATGGACGGGGTTGGTGCTGACGGCTGGAGTTGCCATCAGCGACGTGGAGGACGTTCTCCAGGTAATCCTGGTGGAAGTGTGGCAGCATGCTCGCCGCTTTGATCCGGGGCGCGGATCGGCAGAAGCTTGGCTACTACAGATCGCTAGATTTCGCACGATTGATTACCTTCGCAGGCAAAAACCGCCGTTCAGGGAACTGCCTGTAGATGTTGCCGACGGTTTGACCTTTCTTCCAGACGAATCTCCAGCCGGGTTAGGAGACGTGTTAGATATGCTCGCCCCTAAAGAACGCCAGGCGATTCAGCTTTTATATCATTATGGATTCACGCAAAAGGAGATCGCGCGCATGCTGCAAGTGCCTCACGGCACCGTCAAAAGTTGGATCGCACGGGGACTTAAAAAGCTCCGTCAGACCTTGTCTAGGGAAGGGACGTGACCTAGCCATGGATCCTCATTTGCCCGACGAGGCCCTCTTGTTAGCCGCTCACCATGCCCATCGTCTGTCGTCCCGCCAACGACGTCATTTGGCGAAGTGTGTTCAGTGCCGCCACGAGCAGAAAAAACTAAGCCACTTACTAGATGGTCAAGCAGAACTTGCCATGGATGCTCCGGAGTTTTCTAAAGTGGCGCCAAAGATGACCCGACCGACCGTTTCGGCGGGGTGGCGCAAGCGAGCGGTGGCTGGCGCGGTGGTCCTTTCGTTACTGGCGTTTTGGCCTAAACTATTGTGGCCCAGCGCTCCCTTAGGTCCCGTTGCGCTCGGCACTTTGTTAGACTCGCGTTCGATTGCGCTTAAGGCCACGACGTCTCACGTCCACGGCCGCATTACCGTAACGGCCAATCGACGGGCAGGGTGGATGCTTCTATCCTACGCCCATGTCACGCGCCTTCCGTCTCATCATGTGTACGAAGTATGGTGGATTCAACGGAAAGAACATATCCGGGCCGGTGTCTTCCGCGTAGTGGGCCATCGAGCCACGATTTGGCTACATACGTCGAAACCCGTTGCCCAAGCGGAGGCCATCGGGATTACGACTGAACCATCGCCAGGGTCGCTGCATCCTACGGGACCGAAAATGTTTTCTGGCATCCTATAAAGTTGATGCATCCGATGGCGAGAGTTTCGCGAACTTCCTAAATGAACCACTGATATTAGGGAGGTAATCATGTGACCACGCGACTCTTGTCTAAGGTGTTTAGTATTTCGATGGCGCCAGTACTCTTCAGCCTAGGGCTTAGTCTAAGCAGTCAAGCGCCAGCTGCAGCAGCCGTTCCACTGAGCTTGACCGCCGCGCAAACCCAGTTGACCCCAGGCCAATCGCTGACGCTGACTATCCATGACCCAGGGGCCAATCCAAGCATGGAATACGAATTAGGGATTGGCCACAACGGTCGCCGATATTGGACGGGATTTCATTCTCAGGACCATATTACGCTCACCCATCTTCCTGCAGGGACCTACGTGATCACCGGATATGCACTCAGCTCCAGCATGGCTCTGCGACACCAATGGACCATGGCCCAGGCAAGTAATCGCCAGGTTATCTACGTAGGCTCGAAAGTCTCGATTGCGGTCGCTGAACAACAGGTCAATGGCCAAGCTGCCGATGTTGTGCATGTAAACAGCCAAGGCATTGCGTCTCCGGTATATCTCCTGACATGGAAAGGTCCAAGCGGAGAGACGGCCATGCAGGGATTTCAGGAAAGTTCTAACTTTGTTATACCCATAACCCAAAGCGGTGCCTATCACTTTGTGGCCTATGCCGAGCCTTATGGCGCCCCTCCAGGATTAGCTAACGCCCTGGCGAGCAATCCCATGTGGTCATCGGTGCAGATTCCTGCTCAGGGAGTGACCTTGAATCCTGCTGTAAGGGCGCTTCGTGCCGGTAGCCAGGCTATGGAAGCCATCGACGTCAACGTGACCGCCCCAGGTGGTCAATTGCTTTCCACGTTTACGGGATCCGTACTGGTGACTGATTCGGCGGGTCAATTGCTCACGCCAAGTGGTGCGACAGTCAATAGCCTCACGGTGGAGATTAGCAACGGTCAGGGGACTTTCTCGTTATTGGCCGGGCAAAATCCCTCCCTAGATAATATTTCCACGGCGAGTCTGACGCCAAGTGGCGGCAATGTGGTGGCGGCTCACGTCCAATATGGCATGACGTCGATTGCCTTCCGCGGATCTGGCGGGAACATCGGCACCTTGCAGACAATTATGCCGATTGCTAGTACCGTCAACCCTCAAAACGGGGATCAAACCCCATATGGCTTGGTTTACGATAGCTTTGCCGGAACCGCTACAGCGCCGAATCCCTATTATGGCGATCTCTTAGTATCCAACTTTTCCAACCAGGCCCAGGTCAACGGAGCGGGTTCCACGATTGTGGCGATCAACCCCAACACCGGTTCCACCACGCCGTTTGCTTCTGGCCTTAGTGGCCCGGTGGCCTTGGCGGTGAGTCCCAAAGGTCCGGTGTGGGTGGCAGACTTTGGTACCCAGGGCACCAATGGCAACGATATGGTGTTGGCCCCTAATGGAATGACCTTTGCCAACGGTGGCAGCGTCATCGCCAATCCTCTGTTCGACGGCCCCTGGGGTCAAGTATTTGTGCCAAATGCCACATCACCCGCGTTTTTGGAGACGAACGGATTAAACGGAACGATTGCGGCGATGTACGGCTTTGCCCCGCCTAATTTCAACCAAGACACGCAGGTGTCCATCATTGGGTCGGGACTAGCGCATCAAGGAACGACCGCTAGCACCGTCTTGGGTCCGCAAGGCATGGTGTACGATTCCAGTACGAATATGGTATATGTCACCGACAGCCAAGACAATTCGATCCGAGCGTTTTATTGGGATGGAAGCACGACGCCGAACCAAGGACAGGGTCAGCTTATTTACCAAGGAGGCGGGTTAAATAAGCCTGCGGGAATCACCTTGGATCCCCTTAATGGCGACCTGTTAGTGGTGAATCAAGGCAATAACCGCCTGGTGGAGGTTGCTTTAAACAACGGCCATGCTT
>JAJZZI010000164.1 GCA_021797635.1 Bacillota bacterium
AAGGAAGATCATCGTCTTCTTTTGTGCACCGATGGTTTATACAACGCACTGTCTGACGCAATGATTTTCGACATTTGTCGACGCGAGCGGGGCCAAAAGGCGGTCGATGCCTTGATCGAGGAAGCTTTGCGCGCTGGCGGACCGGACAACGTGACGGTGGTGCTGGCGGAATCCGGTATGGGGTTGGTGTAGATCATGGTAGGAAAGATTCTTGGGCGGCGCTACGAGGTTTTGGAACGCATCGGCACCGGTGGCATGTCGTTGGTTTATCGTGCCCGCGATTTAACCTTGAACCGCATCGTCGCCATAAAAATTTTAAAGCAACAATGGACGGAAGATCGGGACGTTGTTGCGCGATTTGACCAAGAAGCTCGGGCGGCTGCCTCGGTAACCAATCCCCATGTGGTCCAAGTCTTTGATGTGGGCAAGGAAGAACCGGACCTGCATTACATTGTGATGGAGTTGATCCGCGGCGACACGCTGCGCGCGAAACTCGACGCGGAACCGGTGCTTTCCGTACGCGAGGCCCTCTCCATTGCCGAACAGGTGGCCGAAGCGCTGGATGCGGCGCACGCCAAAAAACTGGTCCACCGCGACATTAAGCCCCAAAACATCTTGATTGCCGAAGATAAGACGGTGAAGGTGACCGATTTCGGTATTGCTTACGCGACCACGTCGGGTACGTTGGTCAACACCCGTTCCTTTCTAGGTACGGTGCAATATCTGAGCCCTGAGCAAGCTCGAGGCAAGCTGGTTAGTGCCCAGTCAGACCTCTATTCTTTGGGTGTCGTGCTCTTTGAAATGTTGACCGGCCGCTTGCCATTTGAAGGCGAGAGCGCGATTGGGGTGGCGCTGAAGCATCTTCAGGATCAGGCGCCGGACGTGCGTAGCCTTCGACCTACTCTGCCTGAGTCCGTCAGTCGCATTGTCGCGCGAGCCCTCGCTAAGGATCCTGCTGAACGCTATCAAAGCGCCTCTGCCATGCGCACCGAAATCCTGAGGGTCTTGGATCCCGAAGCGGATTTGCCGCCCGCCCCGCTTCTTCCCGTTGCGGTCGTGCCTCGCAACGAACTCCCGTCGCGCGCCAAGGCCAAAACCAAGGATGAGACGAAGAAAAACCCCAAACGCCTGTGGCTGATGGCCGCGGCCGCGACCGCCCTGGTTATTGCCTTTGGCTTCTTCGCCTTCTACCATTGGTTGAACACGCCCACGGTGGCCGTTCCCAACGTCCGTGGCGCCAAATTGGCCCTAGCCCGAAAGCAACTGCACGCCAAAGGGCTCTTGGTCCGCATAGCCGGGCGTTCGTCCTCGAATAAGACCCCGAAAGGCAACATCGTAAGTGAAACACCGGCTCCGGGAAGCCCCGTCAAGGCTGGGCAAACGGTGGAATTAGTCATTTCCTCCGGTCCCGTTCCCGTTCCCTTGCCAAACTTCAAAGGAGAGACGGCCACGTACGCCGAGCAACGCTTGCATTCCATCGGACTGCGCTGGCACGTGCACTGGGTACGGTCATCGGAGCCGCGCGGACTGGTATTGGGGCAATCGCCTTCTGCCCACCACGCTGCTCCCCGAGGGTCGACGGTGGCGCTTTTGGTCTCCAAGGGCCCCACCAAGCCCATCCTCATGCCCAACGTGGTCGGCATGACCCCGTCTGAGGCCGCCAAAGCCATTGCCAAAGAAAACTTGGACATGGGAACGCCGATTGCTACCTATAGCACCGATCCGGTAAATACGGTGGTGGACCAGTCACCAGCACCCTATCAGCCCATCAAAGGGGTGTCCTCGGTGAGTGTGGAAGTGTCCGATGGCCCAAGTCCTGAAAGCGCGCACTTGCAGCGAAACAAGAGCACACCGCCCATGACGGTGCCAAAAAGCGCTCACAAACACTCCCTTTTAGAGGCGAAGGTCGTCGATAGAGCGGGAAACAAAGAGGTCTTTTACCAATTAGTGAATCCCGGCATGCACCTCAGATTTCCCGTGGTCTGGTATGGTGCCAGTGCTCTGGTGAGCTTCTATCTGAACGGGGTTCAAGATGGCAGCGTGGTGCTGTCGGCTCCCCCAAGCGGAAATTTCCCAAGTCCCGGCAATGCCATTAACGGGGTCAACGGGGTCAACGGCGTGGGAGCGAGCAATGGATTTTAAGATGGATGTCATCGAACGGCCGAGGCGATGATGGGCTTAGTGGTTGGCTTGGAAGCCAATCGCCCGACGGTGCTGGCTGACGATGGGCAGCGCTACCTTTGCTACCTGCGTGGACGGATTCAGCGTGATCTAGGGCGGATTATGGTGGGGGATCAGGTGGGTTTAGAAGCCACTGACCCCGGCGAGGCGATTATCACCCAGGTGGCCACGCGCAAAAACACGCTGTTGAGGCCACCGGTGGCCAATGTCACGGGCATGTTTATCGTGTTCACCCTAACCGAGCCGAGCGGCAATCGACAACTGTTGGATAAGCGGTTGGTCTTAGCAGAAATCTCAGGAATGGCCGCCGAAATTGTCATTAACAAGGTGGACTTGGCTACCGAAGGCGGGCTGGAAGAAATTCGCTCCATGAGTCTGACCTACGGGCGGGCGGGGTATCCGTTGTGGACGATTTCATCTCAGAGTGGCCAAGGCTTGAAGCCCATGCTCGACGCTCCTCGGCAGGGAACATGGGTCTTGGTTGGGGAAAGCGGAGTCGGCAAGTCCACGCTCTTGGCCACCACCATTCCGCAAGCCAGTTTTGCCGTTCAGGGATTGAGCCGAGGCGGACGTGGCAAAGAGACCACTCGCCGAGTTAGTCTTTTTCGCGTGCGAAACTTTTGGCTAGCCGATGCTCCGGGGTATACTTCGCTTAGATTAGAAGTAAAGGACGCACGGGATCTGGCGCGGGCTTTCCCTGAGTTTTCCATGTATCACTGTCGCTATACGGATTGTCGGCATCTTAAGGAGCCTGGGTGTGGGGTGCTAGAGGCCATCCAGGCAGGCAACATAGACCACTACCGTTATCAACACTATGTCAGTATGTTAGAGGATCAGGGTAGAATCCAATTCTAACTTGGTGCAGACGAGGAGGAGTTCGGTGAGCGCAATTCGGATAGCGCCTAGCCTTTTGGCCGCAGACTTTAGCTACTTAGCTGGCTCCGTGGCCTCGGTGGCCCAAGAGGCCGATTGGTTGCATTTAGATATCATGGATGGACGGTTTGTGCCAAATATTACTATGGGCCCGATGGTGGTCGAAGCCGTACGCCACAAGACTGACTTGCCCCTTGACGTGCATATGATGATCGTGGAACCCGAACGCTATGTCGAGGCGTTTCGCCTAGCGGGGGCCGATAGTCTTACCGTACATTATGAAGCGTGTCCGCATTTAGAACGGGTAGTGTCTCAAATCCACGAGAGCGGGGCGTTGGCCGGGGTAGCCATCAATCCGGCCACGCCGGTAGACATGTTACAGGACGTTTTGGAGGAATTAGACCTCGTCTTGGTCATGAGCGTGAATCCTGGATTTGGCGGACAGTCATTTTGGCCGCGCTCGTTAGAAAAAGTCAGGCGGCTTAAGGATCTTAGGGGGGATCGCGATCGTCCACTGATCCAGGTCGATGGGGGTATCAACCAGAAGACGGCAGGGCTGATGAAGCAGGCTGGAGCCGAAGTGTTGGTGGCGGGCACGGCGATATTCAAAGCGGAGGATCCAGGGACTGCCATTCGTGAACTGAGGCAAGCCTGAAGGGGCTTAAGCTTGCGTCACCTTTTCCCAAGAAGACCGTACCATGGGGAGTGTTCGCCGTGGTGGTCGGAGTGTGTGGGAGGTGAAAGGATGCATCTTCTGGATCGGACGTGGCGGTCGCCGAAAAGATTGCGCAGTCAGCGCTTCATTGGAGTGGGACTTGGGCTGGGTGGAGTGCTTTTAATTATCAAGATTCTGCCGCTCTGGATATGGCCACTAGGTGTGGGCCTGTGGTTGGTTTGGTCAGGGTTGGGCCCCATCCTAATCGGCGCCGGATTAATCTGGGCGGGATGGCATCTAGTTTCTCAGCGGTAGCCAGCAAGCCAAAGCGAAAGGGGCGAGGTCGATGCGGGTGCAGGTGGTTAAGGTTCCGCGCGTGGTCGGCAGGTTTCTTCAGGTTTTCCTGGGGTTATGGGTGCGCGACAAAAAATAGCTTGAGGTGAGTGGGCTTGGATTACCGAATACGAGCAACGGCAGCGGCAGGGACTTTGAGGGCGATAGCCACTCACACGACGCTCTCCGCTCGGAGTGCCCAAGAGGCGCACCGGGCGGCTCCATTGGCCGCTGCCGCCATGGGGCGGGCGATGAGTGCGGCCGCACTTTTGGCCGCTGACTTTAAGTCGCAAGGCCGCCTCATCGTGGACATTGAGGGAGGGGGCCCGCTTGGACGGGTCAGCGCCGAGTGTGCTGGCGAATTTCTGCGAGCGCGCGTCGATCATCCCGAAATCCAGCTGGATTTGCGAGCCGATGGAAAATTAGCGGTGGGACAAGGCGTGGGTCAGGACGGGTTTTTTCGCGTGCGCCGTGAAGATGGTGAGGGTCACTTTTGGGAGAGCCGCACGGCACTGGTTTCGGGAGAAATCGGCGAGGACCTGATGAGATACTATCTGGAATCGGAACAAGTGACCTCAGCGGTGGCAGTTGGGGTATTGGTGGGAATTAATGGCTTGGTGGCCGCTTCAGGAGGCTTAGTGGTACAAGCCCTGCCCGGCAGCGAAGAAGTGGTGGAGGGGGTGGCCGAAAGATTCTCTGAGCTCTCCCATCTGAGTCACCGCTTGGCGGAAGGCGAATCAGCGGAGGATTTGTTACGCTCGGTGCTGCCGCAGCCGGTGAGCCTATTCGAACCGCAGTCGCTGGAGTTTCGCTGCCAATGCAGTCGAAGTTACAGCCAAGCCATTCTCCAAAGTCTGCCTTCCGAAGAGCTAAACAGGTTAATCGAGGAAGGCGGCGCGGAGGTGATTTGCAACTATTGTCGGACACCGTATCAATTTTCCAAGAGGGAACTGCAGGAGTGGATGAAAAACTAGAACCCGCACGAGCTCATAAAAAAGTGCCGTTCCTCTCTGACGCTCGGCGACAGGAGAACACAGGCACTAAAACGTTGATCTTCAGGACTAAAGGGCGCGATCTACTTTGCCCGAACGCAAACAACGCGTACAGACGTAAATGCGTTTTGTTTTGCCATTCACCCGGGCACGCACATGCTGAATGTTGGGCCGCCAGACCCTGCGGGTCTTGTGGTGCGAGTGGCTAACATTATTGCCGTACACGGTGTGCTTGTCGCAAATTTCACATCGAAATGCCACGGATCCAAACCTCCCTGAAATGCTCTGGTGTCGAAGAATGATAGCACGAAAGAGCGTGCTTGGCAAGCTTGCCGAAGCGATTCAGGCGGCAAATGCACATGGTTAAACAGAAGAACCCGTGGGGGCCCCCTCATCGATCCCGCCAGGCCGATTCGGCCAGGGGAAGGGTCAGCACCATAGCGGCACCCCCCAAGGCCGACCGTTGGATGCTCAAAAGTCCTCCATGAGCGCGGACGATAGATTCGACCACGGTCAAGCCAATGCCTTCGCCGTGATGTTCGGCGTCGAGTCGGATGGTCCTCAGGACGATGCGTTCCCGCTCTTCCTCGGGGATTCCTTTGCCCGAATCTTCGACGACGATGACGCCGTGGCCAGGGATTTCGGATAATTGAACACTTAGGCGGATGGTTCCGGAACGAGGGGCATGGCGAAGGGCATTGGCCAGTAAATTATGTAGCGCCTCTTGGATGCCTTCAGGATCTGCATAGAATCGTAATCTAGGGTCCAGATTCATTTCGGAGGCGATTTCACGCGAAGCCAGGGCAGGCTGGTATAAATTCCAAGCGGGCGATACCAGGTCTTCACAGTCCACCTCTTGAAACTGGTAGAAATACGAGGATAGCGGTGCGGCGTCGGGAAGGCGGTTGGTTAGTTGCCGAATCCGTTCAATTTCTGTGACCAACAACTTACTGCCGTCATCATGGGCGCCCATCCCGGCTTGGCTATAGGTCAGAATGGCCGTAAGGGGGGTGCGAATCTCATGCGCTAGGTCCTCCAAGCGTTCGTGGCGATGCTGCTCGGCGTGCTTGAATGTGTCGACGACGTCGTTTAAGGCGTCTGCCAGCTGCGAGAGTTCCGTAAGTGACGGCGAAGCAATTTGAATATTGGTGGCCCCTCGCCCAATCGCATGCGCGCCTCGCGTTAGCGCCGCCAGCGGGCGCGTAAGCGAGTGCGACACATATTGCGCAACCATCCAGCCCAGGGCGAGGGCCACCACGGTGGAAACGGCGATATTAAGTTCCATGGCGTGTAAAAAGTGCAGTAGGGCCTCCAGTCCCATGTGTGACGCGCCCACTATCCCGGGGATGTGATGGACCCGGGCTAGATGCCGTAGATGGCGAAGGTATGCATTGAGGTATAGGGTGATGCTTAACCACAGTCCCGCGCCGAAGACCGCTAGCACGGTCACCATGATGGCCAGAAAGCTTATCCGAAGGTATCGGCGCACGCTCATGGGTCATCCCTTCGAAATCGGTAGCCCATGCCCCAGACCGTCTCGATCCAACGAGGCGTTTTAGGATTAGACTCGATCTTAGCCCGCAAAGTGGCGATATGCACATCGATGGAGCGTGGCGTAGACTCCGAATCGCCGTCCCATCCGTGCAGCCGATCCAGGAGTTGATCGCGAGAGTAGATACGACCAGGAGCACTTAAGAGCGTCTCCAGAATGACAAATTCGGAGGGGGTCAGGGGAACATGGTGTGCCCCACGCAGGCACACTTTGTGGGCCGTGTCGATCCGGTAAGGGCCGAAGGAGAATTCGGGAGCCCCATCGGCAGGCAGCGGCATGAGGCGGCGCTGCACCGCTTCGATCCGGGCCAAGAGTTCGCGGGCCTCAAAGGGTTTTACCAGATAGTCGTCCGCGCCGCTCTGCAGAAGTTGCACTCGGCGATCAAGGTCGGCTATGGCCGAGATGACGATGATGGGGATGGAGGTGTGCCGCCGCATCGCTTTCATCAAATCCCATCCTTGGCGGTCCGGCAACATTAAATCAATGATAGCAAACTCGATATGTTGACGCCGCATGAGGTCGAGTGCCACCGCAGCGCTGGGCGCCTCATGCACGCTATAACCGGCATTTCCTAACATCGTGGCCAGGCCGCGCAAGATAGCGGCATCATCGTCGACAACAAGCACCTGCAATTCGTATTCACCTGCCTCAAAAAGAGGTAGCAGGGGATTGGTCTATATCTCGCCCCTGCTACTCATCATATCTGAACTACGGGCGCTTAACCGCTATGACCGTGAAGACCGGCCCAAGGTGGCTTGCCATGCCCACGAAGCGTCTTCCCATTGAATGCCCGCACGTGGAGAGAATGGCCGGCGAGCTTGCCAGTGATGGTCGCGGTTTGGCCATTGGCCGAGGCCAAGGCGCTTTCCATCACGTACCAGGGCGGTCCAAAGCGGAGTTGGTAGGTCATGCCGTTCGATGTCGCCAAGGCAATTTCACGGCTCATCACCGAGATTTGGCCACTTAGAGTGGTTGGCGTTGACACGGGATCGGGGGCCGTGTCGCGCTGCTTTTGGTGTTGCGCCGCGGCTGGGGGGATGCCATGGGCAAATGTGGCTGCAGGAAGAGCCATTAACGCTCCGGTGAACGCCATCGCCGTAGACAAATGAATCCATCGTTTATGTGAAATCATACTACTGCACCTCCTGTGTGGGTGAATCAACCAACAAGGCTATCGTAGCGCCGAGGTTTTAGGAAAGTGTTAGGATGGCGCAGCATCAGCAAACGAGCATGCACCACGCTTCACCGGCCGCGCTAGCGGGGCCTGAAGCGAATTGGCTGCGAAGAGTCTCAAAGTCCCATGCGATGCTATAATGCCTTCAAGTGCATTCTAATTTGACGTGCCAAGATAGGCCCGGGGAGGGATTACGATGCTCAAAGAGACGGGGATCGGTAGGCTCAAAGTACACGACGACGTCATCATGGCCATCGTTGAAGAAGCCGCTTTGGCTACCGAAGGGGTCGCGCATATGGTGTCGCGGGGTGTCCGCGATGACTTGAATCAATGGTTGAAAAAGGACGATCATGGACGTGGCGTGACGATTTTAGTGGAGGAGTCTAGGTTAAGCATTGACCTGTATGTGGCCGTCTTCTACCGGGAGCGTTTGGCGGATTTAGGGCGTCGCCTGGTCGACCGCATCTATGAGGCCGTCGACAAGGCGCTGGGGTTCGGCCCTGCGCGGATTACCATTCATGTAGAAGGGTTGGAAATGCGTGAGTGAGGATTTAACGGGCTCGCGGATTCAGCGCTGCCTAAAACGAGCCGTTGATCGGATCCGTAGCTCTGCCGAAGAACTGAACCGCATTAACGTGTTTCCCGTGGCCGACGGGGATACCGGACACAACGTTTTAACCACCTTGGAGGGCGCCCTGGCGGCGTTGGACGTAGAGCAGGGCAAGACCGTCGCCTGGGCGTGGCGTCTGGCCGCCAGCGGGGCCTTAGAGGCTGCGCGAGGCAACTCAGGGATGATGGTCGCCGAATTGTTGCGCGGCCTCGCCGGAGCCGCCCAAGGATCAGAAAGCTGGTCAGCTAAAGAGCTGGAGAATGGGCTTCGCGTGAGCGCCGATCAGGCGGAGAAGTCCGTCTATGAGGCTCGCGTGGGAACGATCTTAACGGTGGCTAAAGCGGCCGCTGCCCAAGCGTCGGGGCCAGGCCTGGAGGAGGTGTTAAAGGGGGCCGTGAATGGAGCCCGCCAAGCCTTGGCCTTGACCACGGATCAGGTGCCAGA
>JAJZZI010000039.1 GCA_021797635.1 Bacillota bacterium
TCAGTGCTTTGCTGGTCGGGGCTCGTCCTTGTCGAACATGGGTGGGCCGGTGGGTTTATCTCAACGCGCATGGATACACCCCAAAATTGCAAGTGTATGCGAGTAGGTTGGCGAAATGGCGTCTAAGCGGCGTTTACCGGAAGACGCTAAGGACTGCATCTTGGGTAAACGGCGGTCGCAACATCCGAAGATCGCTGCTTTGGCCCTGGAGCAGTTTCTTGATGTCATTTTGATCTCGGCAACGGAAAGCGTCCAAAACCCGATCCCGAGATCTTTCGCCGTGCACTGGCGAGATTGGGCTGCAGTTCTGCGCGAGTGGTGTTCGTCGGTGACCATCCGGCGTTCGCGCCGGAAAGGTCTCGCCCTTCGTGGTTGTTGACCTTCGCAAGCCGCGAGGCATGGCCGAGGACCTGATCAGGACACTTTCGCAATTTGCCGCGCTTCTTTTTCGTATGGCACAGGATGGAAGCTTGACCCGGCATCCATCGTGTTTAGGGGTTGGATTCTAGGAGAGGACCTGTTTTGGCCCTCTCAGGGCGATTCATTTTTGGTGCGGTAATAGGTTGACAGAATGGCTCCTACTTCGGGACGGATCAAATGGGCTGGTAAAGATTGACCCTCCCTCAGGCTTGTTCGGACTCGGGTGCCGGAGAGCAGGTCATGCGCTTCCGATGGGTGCGGACAGGTGCCTTCGGTGGCCATTTGGCCGCAGGCATAACAGTAGAATGCTGGCGCCGGGGTAATGATGGTGATGCCGAGGTCCGGAAATCGGCTAAAAACTTTTTGTGCCTCCAAGGGGGAATAAAAGTTTCCGACGCCGGCATGGTCTCGGCCGACAATAAAGTGGGTAAATCCATAATTTCGACGGGCCAGCGCATGTAGCACCGCTTCACGGGGACCCGCGTAGCGCATGGCCGCGGGGAATCCACTTAAGAACACGCGACTTTGAGGATAATAGTGTTGGATAAGGGCTTGATAGGCTTGCCAGCGGACCGTTGCCGGAACATCGTCCGATTTGGTCGAGCCGATTAACGGATGAATCACGAGACCATCCACCCATTCCAACGCGGCTTTTTGAATATATTCGTGCGCACGATGGATGGGGTTTCGGGTCTGAAAGGCGACGACCGATTGCCAGCCGCGCTGGCGGATGACCTGACGCATGGCCCGGGGGGAGAGGACCGGCAACGTCTCGAAATGCGGGGCTACGATCATGGTAACGGCACCTGCCACCCGTATAGGGCTTTCATGCAAGCAGCGGGCGACGCCGGGATGATTAGGGTCAAGGGTGCCGTATAGACGTTCGGCTTCCTCCGCCGGCTCTAGCCAGAAGATATCTTCCACGTGAATCCCGCCGACAATGGTTCCGTGATAGACCAGAGCAGCCAGACGCGAGACCTTGAGCTGACTCGACACGTGAGCTTGGACGGGCAAGGTGACGGGGATAGGCCAGGGCAGGCCAGAGGGCAGTCTCCATGCCTCTAGCACGCTCTGGACGGCGAAATGATCTTGAAAACCAACGAGGGGATGAAACACTCCCGTCGCGATCGAAATCAAATCGAAGTAATGGAAGTCGTCTAACGTTAACGCCGGACACGATTGCAAGACGGTACGAAATTGGTCGCCCGCGGTGCCCAAAAGCACCTGGTCGCTACCAGCATCTGTAGGCGCGGGGTACGTTTTTGTGAATGGAGTCGCCATAGATTGCACCTTCCCAGCCAAGAGTTCTAGCCACTATATGCGCGCCCGAGCGAGTTGGCTACGCGGGAAGGGGCTGAAAACTAGGGAAACGCTAGGATGAGGTTTTGGCCAGGGGCTTAGACCTTTGCAATTGGGAAAATCCCCAGTTTAGGAGATTTTCGGCATCACTATCGACGGGAGGAAACCCGTATTGACCATGCATCAAAATGCCCAGCAAAGTGACGGGCTTGCCATGGACCTTTCGTCGTGCCTCAAAGACGACATTAAAACCCGCCTTGGTCGTCCAGCCTGTTTTGACTCCAATGACCGAAGGATCCATGTACAGCAAGCCGTTTAAGTTGGTTACCGTCGGATTGCCCGGCAACCGAACTTGCTTGGTGTCAACGATCTTGCGAAAGAGGGGGATCTTTAAGTCTTGCTCAGCGATCACCGCCAGATCCCATGCACTTCCGTAGGAACCGGGAGACAGCCCATCAGGGTCTTGGTAATGGGTGTGGTACATGCCAAATGACTGGGCGGTACGATTCATCAACCGAACAAAGGCGCTGGTGCTATGGCTGGCCGTGTCTGCCAGGGCGACGGCAGCATCGTTCGCCGAGGCCATCAAGAGAGCATACAATAGTTGGCGAACGGTGAACCGCTGGCCGACATGCATGGCTATATCGGAACCTGTGGTGGCGGCCGCCTGGGGGGTAATGGTAACGACTTGCGAGAGGTGCAAGCGATGGTAAATCAAATAAAAGGTCATCAGCTTGGTGGTAGAGGCAAAGCCGCCTTCTAGATTGGGATGCAGTTGCCACATTAACTGGTGCGTAGTGAGATTCCACAACACCCCCGAAGACTCTCCAATGGGGAAGGGAAGTCGCGATGGCACCGGTCGTGGGCGCGGAGGCATGCCAGGGATGAAGCGGATGGCCGGAGCGGACACCGATGACTTGATGTGAGGATGCGGATGGCTGTTTCGCGTGGTAATAAACACACCGAATACCAGCATCATAATTAACAGCACCCCGTGCACTGGAGCAGGCTTTTTGGTGCTGCGCACGCGAACACGATACAACGAACAAGCCTCCAGTCATCCGACCCTAAGTGTTTTGCATAACTTAACTTCCCATGCTATGGTACCAAAGACGATGCTTGAGGGGACAGGTCATCGACCAATTTTATTGATCGCCCCCAGAGGATCCGTCGTCTATCGACAGCGGTGTGGACCGCAAGGAGACACAAGCATGGGATCGGTTACTGTGGTCATCGCCACGTATAATCAAGCTGCTTGGATTTCTCGGACCCTCCATGCGCTGGCCAGCCAAACTCGTCTGCCTGATCAGGTGGTGGTGGTCGATGATGGTTCAACGGACAACACGGCGGAAGTGGTCACCACATGCTCTCAGGACCTTCCGTTGTTGGTGGTAGAACTGGTACGGCAGCCCAACGGCGGGCCGGGTGCTGCCAGAAACCGGGGGATCGCGAAAGCGCGGGGAGAGATTTTAGCCTTTACCGATTCAGACGCGATACCTCGTCCGACCTGGCTGGAAGAAGGGCTTAAGCGCTTGGAGCGCGAAGGCGATGAGTGCGCCGGAGTGGAAGGGCGAGTTGAAGACGATCAAAAGGATCCCCCGACCATACGCACGCACCAGATTCACAATTTGCATGGCGGGCGCTATCTTACCTGCAACGTCTTTTACCGCCGCGCACTCGTGGAGCAAGTTGGAGGGTTTCACACACGCTTTCGTGAAGACTCGGACTTAGCTTTTTCCTTGCTCGAAGCTGGCTACCGCATCGTATTTGAACCCTTGGCGATTGTGGATCACCCTCCGCGCGAGGGAAGCGTTTGGGAAGTCTTTCGTCTGGCCAAAAAACGCAGAAATGACGCGCTTTTGTGGTCGCGCCATCGCCGTTTGGCCCATGCGCACTTGGGTTCCTTATATCCGCCAAGCGAAATCCTGGTGTTGGTGGGTGAATTGGCCGTTCTAAGCTCCTTTCTTTTAGGCGCGCTTTGGGCCATTATCGGCCTGGTGTTTATCCTCGTAGGGCTGCCGCGTCTCGTCTTAGCTAGCCTGGAGGGGCGTCAATACACCAATCGAGACTATCTGACGGTCCTCATCATTGGATTGGCGCTACCCGCCGTGAACTTTTATTATCGAACGTCCGGTGCGCTTCATAAGCCTGCCACGGTAGGACTGCCGCAAAGCAAGGCCGAGGCATAACCCGAGCTCGCGAATGGCCGTCTTCTCGGGTTAGGATGGGGTTATGGCCTGTGTTAGACTGAATCCTGATGATGAGATGGAGCTAGCCAAAATTCCGGGTGCACTGGAGAATCAGCAGGGAATCTGCTATGATTTGTAGAAAATGCCTGTTTGTGAATAGCTTAAAGGGGCAGATTGAGTTCGTAGGAGGTTGACGGGTGAAAGTTTTAGTGTTGGGTGGAGACGGGTATCTTGGTTGGCCTACAGCCATGTATCTCTCGGACCGTGGATTAGATGTGGCGGTTTGTGATAATTTTGCACGACGGCAGTACGATTACGAAATTGGGGCCGAGAGCTTGGTGCCAATTGTTTCGTTGCAGCAGCGCATCAAGACCTGGCATGAGGTTTCGAGCAAATCGATCAAGCTTTATGTGGGCGATTTGACCCAGCCAGACTTCGTCTATTCCATGATTGGTGACTTTCGTCCGGATGCGATTGTCCACTTTGCTGAGCAACGCTCGGCGCCCTACTCGATGATCGACCGTGGACATGCCGTATACACTCAGATGAACAACGTCATCGGCAACCTTAACGTCATCTATGCGATAGCCGAGATCGATCCTGCGATTCACCTCGTTAAGCTGGGATCGATGGGCGAATACGGCACGCCCAACATTGACATAGAAGAAGGATTTATTGAAATTGAGCACAAGGGCCGTAAAGATGTTCTGCCCTACCCCAAGCAGCCCGGATCCTTCTATCATCTGTCGAAGGTGCATGATAGCCACAACATCATGTTTGCCTGCCGCAACTTTGGAATTCGTTCGACGGATCTCAACCAGGGTATTGTCTACGGCACCGAAACGGAGCAAACCGTTCGTCATCCTGACTTAGCTACGCGCTTGGATTATGATGCGGTGTTCGGCACTGTGCTTAACCGTTTCTGCATCGAAGCCGTTCTGGGTCACCCCATAACGGTATATGGCCAGGGCAACCAAATTCGAGGGATTTTGGACATTCGGGACACGGTGCGTTGCGTCGAGTTAGCGGTGCTAAACCCGCCTGCGGCGGGAGAGTACCGGGTATTCAACCAATTTACCGAAGAGTTTTCGGTCAAACAACTCGCCGAATTGGTGGCTAAGACGTGGCCGGGTGGAGCTAAGGTCGAGTTGGTGGAAGATCCCCGGACGGAGGCACTAAGCCATTACTACCACGCCGTACACACGCGCCTGCTAGAGTTGGGTCTAAAGCCCCATTTGCTTTCCGAGACGCTCTTGGAGTCGCTATTCCGAGTCATTGAGGAGAATAAGCATCGGGTAAATTGGGAGGCGATCAAGCCCTCAATTAATTGGCGGCATACGCAAAATCCCGCATCGCACTTGAATGCCGAAATGAGCCGTATTTAGACCGACGTTGCGAAGGAGCCTTAAGACGCTGTGGAGGAAGACGTGCTCCACAGCGTCTTTTGTAGGAAAAGACCCGTGGGCGGTGACCGAGTAAGGGGACGGGAGAGATGCGCAAGGACGCGAGGAACTGCATCCCTTGTGTCTCTGGAAGGAGACCAGCATACGGAGACGCCCTTGCCCACGGCTATCGGCATGGTCAGGAGGCATTCCCGATCCAGCGAAGGCGTATGGGGCGGGGGACCGTCACGGGATTAGACTCCCAGCCTGGGAAGAGCCAACCATGTTAGATGGGCAGGGACTGCGTCGATGGGTAAGCTTTCTGGGGATAGCGGCATATGGTATGATCCCCGTTACAATGCAATTCAAAAGTGGGGGATGAGCGTTTGAAACGTATCGACAAACCTTGGGGATTTGAGCTTTGGTGGACGGTCACGGATCGCTATGTCGGGAAATTGATCCACGTGAACCGCGGACATTCGTTAAGCCTGCAGTACCACAATATCAAGCACGAAAGCATGTATTGCCTAAGCGGAGAAGGGGAGATCCTGTTGGATGATAAGACGGAACGGCTGGAACCGGGTAAAGCTGTCGTCATTCCGCCTCTGCTTAGGCATCGCGTTACGGCTCTGACCGACCTTGAGGTGATGGAAGTTTCTACTCCAGAACTGGACGATGTGGTTCGCCTAGAAGACCGCTACGGCCGCGAGGGCACCTCGAATCCGTGAACGATGTACGAGCGGAGGCTATCGGCCTACCGCTCGTACAATTTCTTGGGCGACGGCTAGAAACGCCTGGCCAGCTTCACCTAACTTCGTTTGGCTGGTGACGGGGGTGCCTAGGTCGCTGCCTTGGCGGACCTCTGGTTCGATGGGAATTTGACCCAGAAGGGGGACCTGCAATTCGTCAGCCAAAGACTGTCCTCCACCTTCGCCAAAGATCCGTAAAACTTCGCCGTGAGGGCAGATTAGATAAGACATGTTTTCGATGACGCCGACGATTCGCTGACGAGCCCGAGTGGCTACTTCCGCGGCGCGGTGGGCAACGTGCGTGGCCACCGCTTGGGGCGTGGTGACCAAGACGAGCTGGGCATTTGGCAATTTCTGCGCGATGTTCAGGGCCACGTCCCCTGTGCCCGGAGGAAGGTCGATGAGTAAGAAGTCCAACTCGGGCCACACCACGTCCTGAAAGAATTGGTCCATCATCTTGCCGAGCATGGGTCCCCGCCAAATGACCGCCTGGTCTTCACGAACAAACATGCCCATAGACACCAACGAGACCCCATGATAGTTCCAGGGACGAATTTTGTCCTGGTCATCGCTGGTCGCGCCGCCACTCGCACCGAATAGGCGGCCCTGGCTAAACCCGTAGATATCGAGGTCCATCAGCCCAACGCGAAATCCCAGGCGGCTAAGCGCTACCGCCAGGTTTGCCGTGACCGTAGACTTTCCCACGCCGCCTTTGCCCGAGGCCACGGCGACCATCGAAGTTTGACTGTTAGCCAAACCCTGGATCTTCGCCTGACCGGCAAGGGGCCCGATCGAGGGGGATGGGCGGGTCGCGGTTGGCGTGGTTCTCGCGCCAAACGCGGCGGAAAACGCCTGTTTGCGTTCGCCTGCGTCCATTACGGACAGATGAACGGAGACCTGGTTCACGTCGGGCAGGTCGAGGAGCGCTTGGCGAACCTCCGTCTCGATCTGTTCATGAAGCGGACATCCGGCCACGGTCAGCGCGATCTCCACGCTGACCTGGCCACTCGCCTCAAGGTTGATACCGCGGACCATATGCAGGTCTACGATGTTGTGCTGCAGTTCGGGATCCTTCACTGTTTTAAGCTTGGTCAGTATGGTTTGCTGGTCCAGCATCCTTCTTGTCCTACCTACCTTCCTAACTCTTCCGTACGACTCTTTACTTCCTAGACATACGGGGTGCAATCCTTGCCGGGTTGGGCCAGGCTAGAAGCCTAGCAGGCGACGGCCCTCATCGGTCAGCATTTCGGGAGTCCACGGAGGATCCCACACGATGTCGACGTGGGCTTTCTCTATTCCAGGCAGCGTTTCGATGGCCATTTCTGCCGACCGGGTGATGGTGTCGTGAAGCGGGCATCCGGGTGCGGTTAGCGTCATGCGCACGTTAACCTGATTCGGTTCAGGGAAGTCGACGCCGTACACCAGACCCAAATCGACCACGTTGACTCCGATTTCCGGGTCTACGATCTCCTTCAGCATGTCAATCACTTGCTCTTCAGTGGCCATGTCTTTCCTCCTTCTAATAAAGGGACCTCACTGCGGCCTTTGACCGTTGCCTTTATCGGTCGCTACTCGTATTATACGCGATCGCTTTAGGCGTGTTTGGGGCGAAGCGATTCGGGCAGACTAAAACGATGTTAGTGTCTCTAACTGATCGGAGAACGATAAGTCCGTTTACAGGAAGCGTGAATTCTTATTATCCGTCTTTGGAAAGGAGTAGCACCAACTACGGAAACGGGTGATCGACGTGGCGAGAATGCGCGAGTGGAGGACGTTAGTTCAGTTAATATGGTGGAGTCTCTTGCTGCATGCCAGCAAGCATAAGCACAAGCGACGACGATATCGCAAGCATCTGGTGATTACCCTGGCGCAAAGGCTTGGGCCGTTTGAGCCTGATCTTGAACGGTTTTCTCCGGTGGCGCTCAGTTGCTGGCTGGGTGCGTGCTTAGCTGCGCGTTCAACCGTGCGTTCGCCCCTGAGGTCTACCGTCGCACGGATAGCAGGGCGAACTATTGGCGTTGCCCTGGTTGCGGCCTATTTGGCCTGGCGATGGTTTGGCCGAGACGGAAACGATATTTCAGAGGGGGTTGGAAGCCAAGGCTGACTAGCGTTGATGCGGCCCCCTTGGGTTGGTCACGGACTGCATACGCCGCCAGTACCATAAGGCAATCCCGATAAACAGGGCACCTATGATGATGCGGGGAACCCATGATTGTTTAGCCTTGGCCACGGGAAATTCCTTGGTCTGCATCACTTGTCCGGCTCCGTTGTATACGGAAACGGCTAAGGTGCCTGCCACTGAAGCGTACACGGAGCCCCCCCAAGCATGCGGCGCTGCTTTTTTCAAAGTCATGTGATAACGGGCTGTCTTGCCGATATAATGCACCACGGCGCTCACTGGATGAAGTCCTGAATACTTAGGCACGGTGACGATGAACACTTCGGTCGCGGGTGCAACTAAATGGGCGGGGTTGCTCCGGATGCCAACGGGATTCGCCGCGAGAACGGGCGCCGTGGCGGCGCAAGCGGCCAGGACGCCGGCAAGGACTAGACCAAGGCATTGCACTTTCGGGGGCCTTAACATTTTTATGCATCACTTCTCTCCGAGGGATGATAGTGAGCTAAGTGTACGCCAAATGGCATAAAACCAAAAGGGGACAATCGGCCCCAGGGACCCAGTCTATCCCCGTTATGACATGAAGGCCAGGTAATTCCCCGGTTGACCTTT
>JAJZZI010000007.1 GCA_021797635.1 Bacillota bacterium
ATTCTCCACAACTCGCTCTCCATCCATCGCGGATAGCCGGTAGAAATCCGCGATGAAAACGGCCGAAGTCAATCATATGATTGGTGTACCATAGCGTGTATAAATGAAAGTCCGACAAACCCTGATCCGCCGGAGGCTCGTAATCACCCTCTATGTCCTTGATCACGCGGTCGGGGTTCTCCATCAGCACCACTTGCCGTGCCGCCAGCAGAAGTTGGCGCAATTCATGGCGGAAGAGGTGGCGATGTCCCTTCTGATGTTTGACCACGCTAGTGGCCTCATTGATGAACATACTTCAACAGATAACTCCGAAAGATAGGCCAAATGGAGGAAGGTGTGATAACATGACGATCAATCTACGCCCCGGTGGAGAGGAGGCCCGATCTGTCCATGACGATCCTCGAATGGCAGGAACGGTTTCATACGGTAGAAGATTGTCATACCTTCTTGGTAGAGCAGCGATGGCCGCACGGCTTCGTGTGCCCGAGCTGTGCACATCGAGAAGCGTGGACCATTCATCGCCAAGATCGACCCAGCATTGACCTGTATGAATGTAAGCAATGTCGCCGACAAACGAGTGTGACGGCGGGGACGATCTTCCACCGGTCCAAAGTGCCCTTGCCGGTCTGGTTTTTGGCCATCTACTTGGTCGCTATCGACAAGCGCGGCGTTGCCGCGCTGACCCTGGCTCGGCAACTGGGCGTTGCGTACGCCACGGCGTGGCTATTGCACCACTAAATTCAGCAGGCGATGGCGGAACGGAATGGCCGCTACAAATTGGGCGGCATCGTCGAACTGGATGATGCCTATTTTGGTGGAGTCAGCCATGGACCTGGCAAACAGGGACGCGGTACCGACCAAGATCCTGCCGTGGTGGGGGTCAGTCTGAATCCCGAAGGGCATCCCGTCTATGGCTTCCTGGAAAAGGTGTCGAATTTGACCAACGACACCATTTTACGGGTCTTGCAGCAGCACGTGGAACCCGCCAGCACCTGGCGCACGGATGGGGCCGATGGCTATGCCGCGGCAGCCCCGAAACTCCAAGCGCAATTCTCGGTTACGCCCAGTACCAGTGCGCAAGCCCCAGAGGTCTTTCACTGGATCAACGTCTTTATTAGCAACGCCAAGGCCTTTTTAGATGGAACTTACCACGGGCGCGGGCGCGCCCGCCGACAACTGTACTTTGCGGAATATGTGTATCGGTATAATCGGCGAACCTTCTCAGACCGCCTACCGGATCGACTGATGATCGCGTGCCTCGAGGCTAGTCCGCACCCCTATGGAACCTAGCCCGAGGAGTTAGGTCCGAAGAACGCTGACCTTCTTAGAGGGAGGAACACGTCATTGTATAGCATTGCTATACAATGAAAAAAATACGGCTCTCAAACCGCACCTAATTCGCCTAAAAACTCTCGTCAGATTCAAGTTAAAATGTTCTCAAAGCGACAGGATACAATTAATCCCATAAATGGCAGTCCCAAGGTTAGGAGCCATCTATTGAAGTATGTTGATGAATGAGATCATAATCGTCGACGGATGATTGCGCACTAAACGTTCCATTTCCACCGTCTGCCGCAGCACCTCGCTTACCTGGGGCCGTCGGACTACCCCGAACAAGGGTAGGTCACATTGGTTCAACATGCCGAGTCGGTCAAAATAGTCATAGATCTCCCGTTGCAGTGGCCTCTGGGTCGTGCAAATGAAATTCAAATGCGCGTATTTGGCGATGAGAATATCATCGACCAATTGGTCGATGTTCCCCTGCATCAAGCACTGCTGCAGATGCCCCATTTCATTGGCACCACGCAGGATAATGGGCTGGTTGTTCAGATAAAGCGTCCCCTTGGGCAATGCGGTTTCGTCCATATGAAACTTGCGCATACCAAAATGCTCGGTCTTTTCATCGATAATGCGTCCGGCCAGCTTGACATGTACCCTCACTCCATAAAGATAGGGGGTGTTTGGCTCCCACCGTCTTGCATCGGGCATGGGGATGTCGTTTCGGCCAGGCCCCAGATAGGGACATTCGACCTGAGTCGACGGGTTGACCCCGGCCACAAAATTCATGGCAAACACGGTTAATGCCAGCGATACCCCGTCGATAACCTGATCGCCACTGAATGCCACCTCAACCAAGGCTTCCAGCGCACTCTCGTCAAGGTTGGGACGCAGCAACATCTCGTCTACGTAGACTTCGGCGCGCTCTTCAATCCATACCGACTGATAGATGCCTGCTCCCGGAGGGCAATGGTGCCATCCAACCTCGGGATCGTTCCATCCGGGGCCGGTGGCGGCATAAATCTTATCTCCGTCAAGGCGGGTCCCGTCCACTCCCATCATGGGAAAGTCGTTCTCGATTTCGACCAATAGCGTGTTGTGTTCCAAAATCCAGTCCGTAACGTCGAACGAAAACGCTCCAAAAAATCCCTCGTGAGAGCCCAGACAGCGCTGGTTTAAATACACCCGGCAGCGGTAATCCACTCCGTCAAAGATGAGATGCACGCGACGATCAGGATCGCGGTGAAAAACGAATTGGCTCCGATAGTACCCCGTCCAGCGCCCGTCACCACCGGTAGGGCCACGAAAATCGGGAAGTGTGACCCGTTCCCATTCGCCTTGCCCTTCGAGCACCTTAGCAAAGTGGCCACCATCATCCTCCTGCTGATATCGAAAGCTCCACTGCTCGATCGCTTGTTTCGGCCTAGTCATCGCTGACGGCGGCGCATAGTCGGCCAAAAAGGGCCGATACTGATTTCGAAGTTCGTCTAAGCCTTGTTGAAAGAACGCTAAGTCTTGATCCAATGTTGGAGATTCGAGCGCGGGCACTTGCCTGATGGTGGGTAGAAGCCAGGGCACCTGAGCTTCTGCCGGTGGCTCGGGCTCGACCAACGAGGGTGCTCCAGGGAGGATGGCCTCTCGTCCGATTTGGGCGAATACGTCGTAGCGCTTACTGCTCTCCTTCATCCACGTCCTCCCTTTATCTTCCTTTTGTTTTCCCTGTCCCGTCCAAAGTCATCGAGACGGACTATTATCCACGGCCTGCTCGCTCAATCGGTAGCCACGCTTTACCGCGGCGTAGGCGAGTTTGGGTCTACGATAGCGGTCCAGAACACCCTTGGAATTCTGCCCCATGGCCCGACTGAACAGCCAGTTTCGAGCTTCGCTGACCCGGCAATCGGCAAATTGCCAGATAAACATGCCGGCCAGACCGAGATGTTGAACCGCAGCAATATCTTGCTGTAAAATCTCGGCCTGGCGCTCCTCGCTGCCGTGACCTTTAAGCTCTTGGCGAAATCCGTAGAATCCATCCGCTCCCATTTCACTAATAATCATCGGCTTATCCTTGCCTCCAGCGGCATCGGCCCACTTCCGGGCCAGGGCAAAGAGCGCCTCCGGAGTCTCCTCGGTGTACCACAAGGGATACAAGTTAAAGGACACGATGTCCACCAGATCCCAGCAGCGGTCGCGATCGCGATGATGGCTGGCATAGGTCACCGGGCGCGAAGGATCGAGTTGACGGATTCTTTGGATCTGGTCCTGATACATCACCCGTCCCTCGTCCGTATCGCTCGCGCATTCATTGAACACTCCCCAAATCACGATGGCCGGGTGATTTCCGTGCTGTAGCACCATTTCTTCAGTCGATGCCGTAATCTGCTCAATAAAGCCAGGCCTCTGCATATGGGCCAAGTCAAATCCCCGCGCGTGGTGCTCTTCCCAAACCAGCAGACCATACGCGTCGCAGAGGTCTAAGAAGCGTTCGTCGTTGGGATAATGACTCGTGCGCACGGCGTTCGCCCCCATCTGCCGAAGGAGTTCGACGTCTTGCACCATGAGCGGGAAGGGTATGGCCGAACCCACGCCGGGATAGTCTTCATGGCGATTAAAGCCCTTAAAGATCACTGACTGACCATTAAGCTGCACGCGGTTGCTGTCCGTGCTCACCACGCGAAAGCCCACTCGCTCGATGAGGTCGTCTTGGGGATCCGACTGCTCTGGGAAAAACAGTTGAAGTTCCAGATCGTAGAGATTGGGGTGCTCGGGAGACCAGGCCTCTATCCCGGAGAACCGATGGCGCGAGGTATACCAGCGCACGCCGTCGGCCATCGCTAGGCGATCTTGCGCCAAGGTCAAGCTTTGGTCGCCCAGGCGAGCCTCGATGCGAAAGGCTCGCGCCTCCTCGGACAGGCTGGCTACCGCGACGGAAATGTCTGCGGCCCAGCCCGTTGCTTCAAGAACGGGCCAAAAGCGCAGCGCCTCCACATAGAGTTCTGGTACGGTCTCCAAAACCACGGGGCGAATCAGTCCCCCATAGGTGTAGTAGTCGTTAGGCACATGCAGGGTAGAAGTGGGGCCGAAGCGGTTGTCGACCACCACCACCAGGTGGTGATCGCCTGGAGCCACTTTGGCCATCACCGTGGAAAAGGCCGTATAGGCATTGTAGTGATGGGCTTGCCACACCCCATCCAAATAGACGTCGGCCGTGTGGCTAACTCCGCCAAACTGTAGTCGAAGATTGTGCCATTCGTGAAGGTGTAAGCTTCGATGATAGACTCCTTGACCGCGGTAAGAAGAAAAATCAGGATGCATTTCCCACACTCCCGGAACCGGCAAGCGGTATCGATAGGTATCGGGAAATGATCTGGCCGCACCCGCCCAGGGTTCGAAGTCCCAAAGCCCTTCCAGTTCGCTGGTGATTCGAATCCGATGGGTGGCAAATAATCTCACCATATTTGTCTGCTCCTTCGCCGGATTATTTAGGATTATTTTATGGATGCCTACACGATGCTATAGCCTTCGCCAATATCGACAAGAGCGGGATGTGTGTATTTCATGGCGTGTAAGCCGCCTTCGTCGGCGGGTTCGTAAGGGAGAATCCGGACCCTCTGTATAAAAAACGCCTGTACACCGCCAACGCCGTGGACCGACAAAAGGCAGTTTCTAGCTTATAAGCTCTCCACAGGTCTCTCGCATCTTATCATGACGCCGCCGCAAACGCTCGCATTCTGGTAGAGTGCCGCCATAGGACCTTTGAAGGCGTCTAAGCCGTTTACACCCGCCGTCGGCTCCTGAACTGACCCCCCCAGGCGCTAGTATAGACCCTGGAGATGACCGTTTCGACTACACATAGAGTACCGGGATTCTCGACGTCCTTGCAATTTATTCAGATGCTCCCGGCGATGACAGGCATTCGTTATCTACTTCCGGAGAAGTGGGGACGAGCGCCCCGTGCACCGGCAGCCAATCGGCGATAGTATTCGCGACAAACTTGACCCGGTCCAGAACGTGTTACCCGATTGGGGTCCCATCCTGCATAATTAATGAAAGCAATTTCAACCTCAAGGAACGATGACTACGCTACAAATCACCGCCAACGTCGTTAAGATATTTTATTAATTACATCCCCTTGTTCGGAGCGGTTGGGGCACCATGAAACTTAAAATGGCTAAAGGAATGGTGCCAACGGAGTTGAACTTGGTCCCCAGGAAAGAACCGCTAGCGCCAGGCCTGCTCTGCCATATGGCCGAGCAACAGCCTTTGATTTCCATCCAGGACTTGACGGGGATGGAACTACTTTCATACAATGAGTTTTGAGAATTCGATAAAAGGTTAGCAAATCTACTGGAATACTGAGGAGGAAGCTTACCATGGCTCGTATCCGTACGACAATGCTTGGCGTTGGCGTGTTCGCGTTGCTTGGCGCGGTCGCCATGCCCGTGGCGTCGGCTCACAGCCGACCCGCGAACGCCCCCAAAATCACCTTGACGGTGGCTGAATGGACCAATCCACCTGCCATTCAGGCCACTAAACTGTTGGACCAAGAGTTTCAACGGCTTCATCCTAACGTTCATATCCAATTAATTTACGCACCAACGACTGGTGGTGCCTGGGGAAGCATGCAACGGGCCCAAATGGCCGCGCATAGCGTAGACGTGATGGCTCAGTTTTCGATTAGTGGCAACTGGCCCCGGCCTTACATGACCGGCCTACAACCGTCACTGTTAGAACAGTGGATCAACGCGGGCCAAATCACCAATATGACCAATATGCCCTTTGTCAAAAAAGACTTTCCGGCCGGCGAGCAAATGCGCCTGATGGGTTACAAGGGGAAAATTTGGGGCGTCACATTGGCCTCATACGGCCGAGGCGGCGTTTTTTACAACCAAAGCATATTTCAACGCCTGCATCTCGCAGTGCCTCGAACATTTAGTCAGTTGATCCACGTTTGTCAGGTCTTAAAGGCACATCACATCACTCCGTTCATGGTCGGTGCCAAGGATGGATGGGATCAAATGATTACCGAAGGAGCCATCGAACAGGAAATCCCACACGCGCAAGCCGCTAATTTTGTCAAAGGACTGTGGACTGGCCGCACTACCTTCGCCAACGACCCTGTATTCCGAAAAATTTTGACTCGATACAAAATGTTAAGCCAATACTTTGAGCCCAACGCCTTTGGCGAACCCTATGCCCCAACCCCCGGTCTGTTTGCGGGAGGCAAGGCAGCCATGCTCGTCGACGGCAGTTGGGATGGCTACACCATCCACCAGGCTAACCCGAAACTGCACTTTTCCTGGTTCCCCCTGCCGATGACCAACACCGTGGCCAAAAACAACATGCAGGTGGCCGGCGACTTCTCTTGGGTTGTGCCCTCGTGGGCTCCGGCGAAGAAGATGGCCCTTCAGTACGTTCAGTTCGCTGCACAGCCCAATCACTACCACCAATGGGAGGACATTGTAGGTGCAATACCCACGGAGCCTCAAACACATCTCAACGCCTTGCCGTGGATGAGCACCGAACTAAAGTTTTTGCCCCACAAACAATTCGAGTTTTCTATTCCTCATCCGCAACAACTGGGTCCGCAGGGATATGTTCTGGGTGACACGGCCTACCTGAAACCCCAAGGTCCGTACACGATTCCGCAGTTGCTCAGCGTAGCCACACAGCAATGGCTCGGTGCGATAAACAAGTAGAGCTCGTACGGCGGGGCGCATCCCAACTTTGCGCTCCGCCTTGATATATCCGGGTAGGAGGTAAGCTGTGAACAACAACGTATTTGGACGCCGTGGATGGCCTAAAATCCTGCCCGCCTTAGGGCTAGCACCCGCCTTGTTGTTTTACATCGGGTTTCACGTATACCCCTCGATTATGACGGCGGTCTATTCCCTCACGCAATATGACGGCATTATCGGCACGCCCCTGCATTTTGTGGGCTTGCTCAATTATCGAGACGCATTCCACGGAGGATTTTACCAAATCGGCCCAGCCATTCGCACGACCATTATTTTCGCCCTGGCCGTAACGTTTGTACAAAACGCCGCTGGCCTTGCCCTGGCCACTGCCTTCAACGGCAAGTGGCGGGGCATAACATTTTACCGGGCCATGATCTTCTTGCCTTGGATCTTAAGTGTTGTGGTCACGGGACTCATTTGGTCCTTGATGTTTGCTCCCATCGGTGGCCCTATGGAGTCCATTTGGCAATCTCTTTTTGGCCACCAATCGGCCTTTTTCGGTTCGTATCGTATGGCCCTGCCCTTGGTCATTTTTGTTCAAATCTGGCAGAACACAGGGTTTACCATGATGGTCTATCTAGCCGGCTTACAGTCCATTCCCCAGGAACTGTTTGAGGCGGCAGAACTAGACGGGGCTAGCCGCTGGCGAAGATTTCGGCACGTGACGGTCCCCATGTTAGCGTCATCCACCACCGTGAATGTGCTGCTGGCCGTAATCGGATCACTCGGCGCCTACGACATCATTTATGTCCTTACCAATGGCAGTTTCGGCACCATGACCCTGGGCATGTACATGTTTAATACCGCGTTTGAAGGGTCAAGCCAATTGGGCTATGCCTCCATGATTCAAATGCTGCAGTTCGGCATGGTCCTCATCGTGACCCTGATTTTGCAACGCTATCTTCGTCGCCGGGAGGTGCAACTATGATCGCCACCCGGATTCGCGATCAGGTCGGCTTGCACTTGATTGGTCTGTTTGCGGCTGTAGGCCTTTACTTGACCCCGCTACTTTACCTCTTGATGATCGCGCTTCGGACCACGCATGGCTTTTTAACCAACCCCTTGGGCCTACCCCACCAATGGGACTGGGGCAATTTCGTCACGGCGTGGCGCGAGGGGTCGATGAGCGAGTATTTTACCAACAGCATCATCTACACCGTTTCGATCACCGTGCTCGATCTCTTAGTTTCCGTGCTGGCAGCCTTTCCCATTGCGCGCGGCTACTGGAAGTACTCTAACGCACTCTACCTGTTCTTCCTCGCCGCCCTGTTCTTACCCGGGGGCCTCATCCCCTTGTTTACCGAGGCGCTGTCACTACATTTGTACAATACTCGAATTGGCTATATTTTGCTCAATGTGGGTACCGGCCTATCCTTTTTCTTCTTCGTGGGCTACATCAAGAGTATCCCCCGCGAGGTAGACGAAGCAGCGGCAATCGATGGATGCGGTTACTTTCGCTACGTTTTCACTATCCTCATTCCCTTGATTCGACCCGCCTTGGCAACGATGGGGCTATTCATCGCGATCGGCGCTTGGAACAATTTAATCGGACCCGTCGTCTTCTTGGCCAATCCCCACCTTTGGCCGCTCACTCGCGGTCTCTTCACCTTTTACGGCGAGTACAGTAACGACTGGCCGTTACTGGCTTCAGCCATCATCATTGTGATGGCGCCTTTAGTGGTGCTCTTCGTAGTGCTGCAACGCTTCATCGTAAAGGGCGCCATGGGGAGCGCCATTAAACAGTAGCGGCACTC
>JAJZZI010000154.1 GCA_021797635.1 Bacillota bacterium
CACGGTAGTCCCCCTTGCCTACGCTGGTGGTACTGAGGGCGCAGGCCCTTGGGAGGCCCAGGCCATGCCGACAAGCCTTTGCTCGCCCCCCGCTTCGAGTTCCTCGAAGCGGGACATTTTTTTGGAATTTTGGATGATGTAGTAACGCTCGCCTACATTGACGATATTCATCAGAAACGAATAATATATTCTTGTATCCTGAACATGTCATTATCTGGTCGAACGTATGAGAGGAGTAGCCCATGAGAAATCCCTCCATTTCCGCCCGTGCGATGGTTTTAGCTTCTACGGCCCTGTTGCTCAGTGGCGGTCTGGCTATGGCGGCCCCGCGAGCCGCAGCCAAGTCGCAACCGCCCTTGACCCTAGGCATCGAGTTTGGTTCCCCGGGTTTTACCGAGAATTTTAACCCCTTTTCACCCACGCATCTTCTTGGCGACAGTTACATGTACGAGCCGCTCTATATGGTTAACATGTTAAATGGCAAACAATCACCATGGCTGGCTACCAGTTACCAATGGGTAACCTCTACCGAACTGCAATTCACCATTCGTAAAGGGGTCAAGTGGAGTAACGGCAAGCCACTTACCCCGGCCGACGTGGTCTACACTTTTGATTTGCTCCATCGATATCCCGCGCTCGATCTTAATGGGGTTTGGACGGACATGAAATCAGTCTCTGCTAAGGGCGACGTAGTGACGTTTAAATTTAGCAAGCCGAACATTCCCGATTGGTACTTCATTGCGACCACCTACATCGTCAACAAGGCGCAATGGAGTCACATCGCCAACCCCACCAAGTTTACCAACCCCAGTCCTGTCGTGACCGGCCCCTACGTATTGGCACACTTTAGCGCAGAGTCGTATACGCTGAAGGCCAACCCGTTGTACTGGCAGAAAGCAAGAGTGCACGTGCCAGCGATCACCTCGATGGCGCTGACCTCCAACACGACGGCTGATCTGCAATTGGCCGAGGGCAAGTTTGACCAGGCAGCGCTGTTTACGCCTAATATCCAAAAGGTGTACGCCCGGGTTAACCCCAAATTTTACCATTACTGGTACCCTCAAGGCGTTCCCGTCAACCTGTTCATGAACCTTACCAAGTATCCATTTAACCATCTGAAATTTCGCCAAGCGGTGGCCTACGCCATCAGTCGACCCAATATTTCCAAAAATGGCGAGTATGGATACATGCTGCCTGCCAATCAGTCTCAACTTCCGCCCACGATGCAGGCGCAGTGGCTGGACAAGTCCTTACAGGCAAAGTATCCTTACCGCTACGATCCCGCCAAAGCGGCTCAGCTCCTTCGCAGCATGGGCTTGAAAAAGAATTCGCAAGGTCAACTGCTAGGGCCCGGCGGAAAACAACTCACCATCTCCATTGAAGTGCCTACGGGTTGGACCGACTACATTCAGGATTGTCAAATCATTGCCAGCTCACTTGGAAAATTGGGAATCAAAGTTCAGGTCGAAACCCCTTCCGTGTCGACGTGGACCAACGATACGGAAACCGGTCATTTCGACATGGCCCTCAACCGATTAACTACGTACCCCAACCCCTATTTGATCTATGACCAGCTGTTGTCCTCTCAGAATTCGGCACCCGTGGGGCAGGTGGCCTCGACGAACTGGGAACGATGGAGAAATCCTAAGACGAACCAATTGCTGCTGAAATATCAAGAGACATCAAACCCGAAGGCGCAAAAGGCCGTCGTCAACCAACTGCAGCAGATCCTCTATCGTCAGTTGCCGGTGGTCAGTTTAGTCTGGGGCACATCCTTCAACGAGTATCAGACCAACCATTATGTGGGATGGCCGACGGCTAAACAGGGCTACGCTTTACCACCCTATTATTTTCCTGATACGCTTTCGATTATTCTCCATCTACGGCCACGGCCCTAAGTTGGGGGTGCCTAAGAAGGCAAGCTAAGTCTTCATTCCAATTAGGCGGCGACCGATTTTCGCATTCGGGGAGCTTTTCGGGGTCAGGCATCCTTCCCCGCCATGGTTGAAAGCGGCGCGAGCTAAGTCTACGATTTAGGTATGAGAGCTGGTAGGATGGGGAAGTGGTTAAAGGGGTGCTCTATCCCACCAGCTCGAACGCTACGGCGACCACAGCGGCCGGTCTTTTGGTCATCTTTAGAGGTCAGGGATGACCATCTCGATCCCTCGTCCGACTTCCGCCGAATCAAGGATGCCGTCGATGCGGGCTTGCTTGCGGACGACTTGCTCTGCGGGAATAGAAACGGGTCGTTGTGCGTGAATGGCCACTAAAAAGGCGCGCACCTTTTCGTAAAACATGTCGACCCTGTGACTCTCTATGCCGATGGAGCTTTCGCTTAGGTGCCCCAACCAATCGTGATTTCGGCGGTCGATCCCACGCCTTCATCTAAGACGCCACTCCAAGGCCCGTGACCCCCCACCCCCTTTAAGTCGGCTTAGGGAGTTGGCTGCCTTCCGTGGTCGGTGCGGCGGATGGCGGCCATCGCCGTCCAATCACTACCCACCACGTCGTGCCCACCAGCATGGAACCCACGCCAGCGGCCACGGCAATGCCTTGTGGGCCGGCCAAGGCCAGGAGCAGAGCTGTTAGGGCCAAAGAGAGCTTGCCGACGGCACCGTAGGTAGCGTTGTGTAAACTGTAAACCCGACTGTGAAGCTGCGGAGATACGGTCTCCAAGAGAAGGGTCGTATCCCATGCGATAATGAGGCCGCTGGCCATCCGCATGGCGAGGAGCCATGGGATCGCCATGTTCCATGTGTGACTGACGGCGAACAATGTCCAGAAGAGCCCTTGTAGTAAGTAAGCCAACCCATACGCATGGGGGCGCCAACGGGATCGGATCCACCGTGCCACGAAGGTCCCGAGCAAGACCCCCGTGCCATCGGTGACATATAAGCCACTGACACCCCATCCGCCTCCGTGCAATAGCCGCACCCCGTAATCGGTGAGGAGCACATCATAGCTACCTCCAATAAGTCCCCAAGCGATTCCGACGATCAGTACGCTGGATGCTGCTGGAAAGTCCCGCAATGCCCGAAAGCCGTCGCCTACGGTGCGACCGAAAGACCGATGCGGATCGGGCAGGTGTTCGACCGGACGGGCCCGGGCCATCGACACCAGTGATGCGAGTAGCCCGCTCGAGAGTAGGCGTAAAATGGCCGCCAGGATGAGCAGGGTCATCAGTCCCCAAATAGCCACGGTACCCCCCAGAAGGGCCCCGACAATCGTGGTTATCCCGGTGACGCTCCCCAGGCGAACGTTCACGTCGGCCCAGTGGGCCGGTGACACAACGCGGTACCGCAATTGCTGGCGTGCGCTCGCTCCGGCACTACCCAAGGCATTATACAGTGCGTATAGGGCCGTCATGGCGATGACGTGATGCGTCAAAAGCAAGCCGATTAAGGGCAACAGGATGGCTTGACCGATTAATACGGAAGCGGCCGTGCCAGGCCCATCGTGCCGGTCCAGCCAGGCGCCAACCACAGGCCCTAAGAGGAGTGACGGTAGTGTGGCCAACAGGATTACAGTGGCCATCACCGTGGCCGAATGTACGGCAACGAGCGTGACAAACAGGCCGACTTGGACCATCCAGCCCGATAACCCAATCTGAACGTCAGCCAACCAGAAACGCCCAAATCCTTTTGGGCCCTTCGACGATCGAATCATCGTTCAGCCTCCTTCCGACAGGGTGATGATAACAGTCCCTCGTGTAAGATTGGCTACGACAATAGTTGTAGGTGGGGACCATCCTTACGGCACCAACGGGAACGTAATCACCCGTATGGTAGCCAGGACTGAGGATCGTGGTCTACTGAGAGTAGGAATTGCGGGCATGTTAGGACAAATTTTGCGATGGCAAACACCAAAGACCAGCTGCGTAAATTGATTGAACGTCTGCCGGATGCTAAGCCAGGGAGCGGATGCGCGGTGGATGGCCTCCAATGAACTGACTAGTACCCTCAACCCCGGCCCCGTTGGACGACCTGAAAGCCGCCGTCGAATCCATTGAGGGCGATTTGCCCCACCTGTGGCCTGGCTAATAACGGAAATTCTCGCTGCAGACGACGTGGCCCAAGCTCGAACATCGCTCATGATCGAATCCGGTTAGGTGTCGAGGCTACCCGGCGTAAGCCGTGTTTCTCGCGGTGGGGCGGCGGCCATCTGGTGGATCCTGCTAAAACCTTTTCGCCCTTGGCTTGCGCGCCACCTACCATGGCCTCTCCATGCTACTTCAGAGCATGCGTATGGTTGTGGCAGCTTGGATACCGTCAAAGACGTGACCATGCCACTGGTGCAACATCGCCATCTGAATGCCTTTAGTGACGTCCCCTCGTCTGGAGCCACCTCTGCACTTCGCCATCTTTTTCGCGGTCCTGCTCGTATTGCGTGGAGAGCGCTATAGGCAAATTCTCCGGGCCGGGCTAAAGGTGTCCTTTCGATCTTTTCAGCGTCATAGCGGGTTCATGCAGTCTGATTGAGCTTGGCCGAATCCATGGGACAGGACCTAGCCATGCTCCGCGATTTGCTCATGAGAAAAAGGGCCCGCCCATCGCGGAGAGCGATGAGGTCATGGCCGAGCCACAAACGCCAAGAGAGCAACATAAGCATGAGAGGAACGGAGCACAATAGAAAAAATTACACGGACTGCTTTTGTTAATCCAGATCTTGTTATATAATCGTGCTGAAGGACAACAATAGTCAAAGTCAGGGGATGGCGATGGCGAGACTGAGCGATGAGATTGAACACTATCTGCGGCAACTCCTAGAACGGTCACCGCATGGTTACGTCGATATTCAGCGGTCTGCCTTAGCGCAGCGGTTCGACTGCGTTCCATCACAAATTACCTACGTGTTAATGACGCGTTTTAGCGTCGATCGTGGCTACCTGGTCGAGGCGCGGCGAGGTGGAGGAGGCGGCATTCGCGTGTTGCAGCTTCAAACCCACTGGCAAGACCTCTACCAAGCGGCAGCGCTCAGCGAGGCGATTGACCAAGACCGCGCCTTACAACTGCTAAAACGGGCCGAGGAGGCCGGATTGCTGACCTCTCGAGAAGCAAGCTTGGCGGCGGTCGCACTCCGCCGCGAGGTCCTAGGCATTGAATTGCCCGAGCGAGATGCGCTTCGGGGGCGCCTGTTGAGGGCCATGTTGACCACTATTCTCCGCCCGGAAGGAGCACTTTAAATGAGTCCCGGCAGTCAACCGCCGCTGTCCTGTCAGCGGTGCCAACGGCGACCGGCGTCAGTCCTCGTGACTAGCGTGGTCAATGGGGAAAAGAGTAACCGCTATTTGTGTGAAGAGTGCGCTCGCGAAGAAGGGGCCTATCATTTGATGTTGGATCCCCAATTTAGCGTGCACAATGTGTTGGGCGGCCTCATCGGGCAGGTGCCTAAGACGGCGCCGATGGGAGACGCCAAAGAAATGGTGTGCCCGCATTGCGGGCACTCGTATCAACGTTTTGCAGAAACGGGCCGGTTGGGGTGCGATAGGTGTTACGACTGCTTTGGAGCGCAACTTGATCCTTTAATCCGCCGCTTGCACGGGGCCAGCGACCATCATGGCAAGATCCCTGCGCGTGCGGGGTCCCGCTTGAAGCGCCGAAAAGAGGTTGAACACCTGCGCGAGCAACTGCAAGAGGCGATCGCGAAGGAGGCCTTCGAAGACGCGGCAGCGCTTAGAGATCAAATTCGCCGCCTGGAAGCCTCGACGGCGGAGGAGCCGTGATGTGTCGGTGCGGGTCCGGAAGACGATTCAAATCTCGCAACTCTAAAGATAGCGGGGGGACACAACGATGACCGCTTGGATGCAAAACCGTGGTCCAGATTCCGATATTGTGCTGTCGTCTCGCGTTCGCTTGGCGCGAAACTTGGCCCAGATGCCATTTCCCCAGCGCATGGATGAGCAACAGGGCCAGACGGTGGTCGACCGTATTCAAAAGGCCGTAGGCGCGTTGCAAAGTGGATGGCAGCTGCAATTGCAATCCTTAAACCAAGTGAGCGGAATCGACCGTCAAGTTTTAGTGGAAAAACACTTGGCTAGTCCTGCCCTGGTTCAAGATCCGGTGCGCTTTGAGGGCGTGATCACGGACCCTAGCGAAACGATCAGCATGATGGTCAACGAAGAGGATCATCTTCGACTACAGGTATTTCTACCTGGCCTGCAACTAATGGAAGCCTGGCAGGTGGCCAACCGCTTGGACGATGACTTGGAACGCCTATTGGACTTTTCCTATGACAGCCACTTGGGCTACCTTACCGCCTGCCCAACCAATCTTGGCACGGGTCTTAGAGCTTCCGTGATGGTTCACTTGCCGGCCTTGGTGCTTACTCGCCAAATCCGCGAACTGTTTACCGCTTTGGCGCAAATCGGGGTGGTGGTCAGGGGCCTCTATGGAGAGGGCAGCGATGTTGCCGGAAACATTTTTCAGATTTCCAACCAAGTGTCTTTAGGTTTTAGTGAAGAAGAGTTCATTCATAGTTTGAACGTGGTCGCGGAGCAAATTGTGGGTCGCGAACGTCATGCGCGGCAATTTTTGAGCCAAAGCCATGCCTTGGAGTTATCCGATAGGGTGGGTCGAGCCTGGGGGATCTTGACGCATGCCCGCATCATTTCGTCGGAAGAGGCGCTACGCCTGCTGTCGGACGTGAAACTCGGTGAGGACCTCGGCATTTTGACTATTCCTGGCAGCGCCAGCTTTTCGGAATTAGCGCTCATGACGCGACCGGGCTACTTGATGAAAGCCGCCAACCGTGAGCTGAATCCGGGAGAACGCGACGAGCTTCGAGCCAGCATCTTGCGAAAAAATCTCTTGGCGAAAGACGAGGAGGATTAACCATGTTCGGACAATTTACCGAAAAGGCACGGCGGGTGGTGATTCATGCCCAAGAAGAGGCGCGCCGCATGGGCCACAATTTTGTGGGCACGGAGCACTTGCTGTTAGGCTTGATCCGAGAACAGAATTCGTTGCCGTCTAAGGTCTTGCAATCGATCGGCCTCGACTTAGATACGGTGCGTGCCGAGGTGCTCAAAGCGACAGGTCGGGGACCTGCGATTGGCCCCAACGAAGAGGTCGCTTTCACCCCGCGTGCCAAGAAGGTCGTGTTGGAGCTGGCTGGCGAAGAGGCCCGGTCTTTGGGTCACAACTACATTGGCCCGGAGCATCTGCTACTTGGACTGATCCGTGAGGGCGAGGGCGTGGCCGCCCAGGTGCTGCTTGCTGCCGGAGCGGACTTGAACAAAGTGCGACATCAGCTGGTGCAGGCGAGTGGCGGAGTGCAGGCACAAGCCCAACCCGGATCGGAGGCCCCGCAGCAGGTAAACACCCCCACCTTGGATCTCTACGGCCGCGACTTTACCCAAATGGCGCGCGACGGCAAGCTAGACCCGGTTATTGGCCGCGACCAAGAGGCGGAGCGGGTGATCCAAATCTTATCACGGCGCACCAAAAACAATCCCGTCCTTATCGGCGAGCCCGGCGTGGGCAAGACCGCCGTGGTAGAGGGATTGGCCGAACGAATCGTCGAGCAAAAAGTACCGGAGATCTTGAAAGATCGGCGAGTGGTCGCCCTGGATCTTGGTGCGATGCTGGCAGGCTCTAAATATCGCGGGGAATTTGAAGATCGCTTGAAGAGGGCGATGAACGAGATCCGTGAGGCCAAAAACGTCATCTTATTCATCGACGAGATGCACACTATTGTGGGCGCTGGAGCGGCGGAAGGAGCCATTGACGCCGCCAACATTCTCAAACCTGCCCTGGCTCGAGGCGAACTGCAGACCATCGGGGCCACGACCTTAGACGAATATCGCAAGTACGTCGAACGTGATCCTGCATTGGAGCGCAGATTCCAACCCATTATGGTCGAGGAGCCTTCGGCGGAGGAAGCGGCGCAGATGCTCGAGGGCCTGCGCGATCGTTATGAGGCCCACCATCGTGTGCATATTACTCAGGAAGCCATTCAAGCGGCCGTGCATTTATCGGACCGCTATGTATCGGACCGCTATTTACCGGACAAAGCGATCGACTTGATTGATGAAGCAGCATCGCGGGTCCGGCTGAAGAGTTATGTCGCCCCGCCCGATTTAAAGGACTTGGCAGAGCGCTTAGATGATCTGCGTAAAGAGAAGGAAGCGGCGGTTCAGGCCCAAGAATTTGAAAAGGCTGCTCAAATGCGCGATGAAGAACAGCGTCTACGCGACGAGCTGGATCAGGAAACTCAAAAATGGCACACCCGCCAGGGGACCGATGCAATTACGGTGGGTCCCGAAGATATTGCCCATATTGTCTCTTCGTGGACGGGCATACCGGTGGAACGTTTGCAGGGCGAGGAGTCTGAACGCCTGTTGCGGCTTGAAGGCGAGCTGCATCAACGGGTGGTCGGACAGGAAGAGGCCGTCGAAGCGGTGGCTCGCGCTATTCGCCGGGCCCGTGCGGGACTGAAGAATCCAAAGCGCCCCATCGGGTCATTCCTCTTTCTGGGTCCCACCGGCGTGGGCAAGTCGGAGTTGGCCAAGACGCTGGCCGGGTCCCTGTTTGGCGACGAAGAAGCGATGGTGACCATTGATATGTCCGAGTACATGGAACGCCATGCCGTCTCTCGACTGGTGGGAGCACCTCAGATCGG